>NZ_CP012712.1:300000-457500 GCF_001295365.1 Parageobacillus thermoglucosidasius
AAAATGGTATGGAAGCGTATCAAGACCATATCCGACAATGAAACGATCCATCGTGATCTCTAATGTTTTTTTCCATATATAGATGCGTCCTGAACCAGCAGCTATGCCCGGTTTTGGAAGCTTCGGTAAAGAGAAGCCTTCATTTTCGGCAGCGTATACTTTGGAAGTAAGCGCAGGACCTTCTATTGGATGAACAGGAACCATCGCTGACGGCTTCCTTTGTTCATAAGGATTACTTTTTACAAAAAAACCGATAGACTCACTCCACACTCTTGGATTTTTTGATGCTAACACATGTAAAATCGGCATGCTAGCTACTAAAAATGTTATCATAAAAGTTAAGGCGATTTTTTTGTTGTTTGATTTGAATGCCAAGAAAAATAAGAACGGTAACAAGAGGATAATTGTTAAAAATCCACTCGTTGAAATAGACATTAACACAATGACAAATGACACGAGCGCCGCAACGGTATGAATGATTCTTATGAACAGATTTGTTTCCACAATCGCACCAGCTAAATACATAACCGTCATTACGCCAAACATACCGCTCATAAAGTTCCATTGGTCCAATGTACCCAACAACTGTGATCCCTTCGCTAATTTAGCACCTTCCGGCAAGAAAGCGGTTATGGCGTTTTTCACTACTTTATATGTAAGTGCATCGTGTCCTAAAAAATTCATGATTGACAATGTAAAGTTGATGAAAACAAAAGGGTAAAGAGAATACAATACATAGAAAACAGCTTTTTTTGGATACTGAATGTGCATTGCTACAAACATAAGCAACAAATAACAAATATAAGACAGAGCTCCATCTGACCGATCTGGTTGACCATACAAAGCAAGTGTTTTATATGGTGCAAAAACAGTGGATAGAACGATCCCTAAAGCAAAAAGGAAAAAGAACCATAAAATTGACTTTTTAGGTAGATTGTAGTTTAAAAATAGTAATTTATATAAGAACAGACTGACAACCAAAGAAGTTGCAATTAATAAAAACACAAATTTATAGTAGTTGAAAAGCTCTCCTCTTGGTCCCGTATTTAATAAACTTTTTTCAGTAATTAACGGGCTGACAAACTCCGTCACATGAGCGCCAATAAGAAGCGGTACTATCGCAATAGTAGCTAGCAACACAATGGAAATCCAGCGGTCCACCCGCTCACGCGATAATTGATCCTCACGCTCATCGCGAGGTACCGTTATCTTGTAGTAAATATCATTCATTTTTCACTTCCCTTTCTTTTACAAAGTTTCCTGTACCAAAGCATCAACCTTTTGCTGATAATCAGGCATGTCAGCAGGGGGAGGCAATGTTTTGCAACGTTCAAGCACAAGGCGCGCTTCTTTCTTTTCACCGGCAAACACCAATATTTCTGCAAATTGCAGCATAAAAATCGGATCTTCTACTAAATATGGATTCAAATTCAAAGCCGTTTTCATCTTTGTAATTGCTGGCTTTAGTTCTCCTGCATTAGCAAGAGTCAGCCCAAGATAACGTTTCACAAGAGCAGAATTAGGGTGCTTCTCTTCTACTTCTTTTAATAGTGGTTTTGCCTCCGCAAACTGATTTTTGGTCATCAATTGAACAGCCTGATTGAATTGATTATATGACTTTAAGTATTGCTCGTCTTGCTTCTTACCAGCTATATGGGCATACCAGAAACTCAATATAATCACTATTATCATTCCTATGACTATATAACGCACATGGCCTTCCTTAATTTCCATAAAGCAAGTCTACCTTCCTACAAAAATTTCATTATTTATCAACATATTCTATTATAACAAGAAATTCGACAAAATTCATGGATATTTTTAGTTTTAGTTAAACAAAATAAACAAATCCATAATCCCTTTTTATCTAAATTTTTGGGTATATAGTAGATTAAAAATTAAAATTCTATGTCGATTGTTGGAGTGCGCTTGTTATGAAATTCCCCCTCTTTTATATGAAAATTAGATCAATGAACTAACACCTCGTTTTTGAGCAGGCCAAAGTTGCGGATACCATATGACATCCGTTTTTGATGATTTTCATTTTGTTGTTAATCCCTCTAAATAACCGTTTGTGTAGGGATACGAATTGATGATTTCCTTCTGCCAGCTTTTAAAGGTTTACTTCATACTGATATTCGTCTAGCCCTGATTCATCCATAACTTGATATAACTGTTCTAAGTTAGACCTTACATTCTTTCATTGCTTTGTGTCATCCATTTTTTAAAGACTTCTATCACTTGATTAGATTTTTTTCAATCGAAGACAACTCTAAATAACATGCAGGAAGTTCCTATTTTATGAATAGCGAGTAAAAAATGTTCTTGCAACAGAAGATCTTCTTCCAGAGGAAATGCTCTTTTAGATCGGCTTTTGTGCCATTTGTAATATCCAGCTTTGGAAACTTCGCTAATTTGAAGCAATCAGCAAGTAGATAATTTTTCCATGGCTCATCCATAATGTGAAACCTTTCTTCCCACTTTTAAGAACACTCTTTCCCATGTAGATTTGGCGCGCTTTTTTAGGGATTTCACCTGTGCTTTCCAATATACGTTTTCCTCTTCCAAATCGAAAGAATGTTTGTGATTCCACACTTCCCGTTGATCTTTCAATGACTCGCAGTGTTAAACTTTCTTAATCGATCCATTGTGCCATCTGGGCATCGCTCTTGACTCCAAAATGTACGAGGAACCACCGATAAGACCAGCCCTCCACCAATTTCAAACGAACGCTTCCCGTTTCCTCTCTTCGGAATAGGTATGAAAAGTTTATCCTTACTTCACCATAAAAAATCTCCTCCCAAGTAGACTGACTATTAAGAACATCATATCAAATGTCTTTTTTCACTGTCTACTTAATAGGGGATAATACCACTACATAAAAGCCGTTTTATTTTTATGAATTCTTCTACTTCAACACTAGATATAGAATACATCCAAATAAAGGTTCTCCGTCAAATGTTGGGGTGGTAAAGTAATCAGGCCACCCCTTATCCAATATGTAGACCCATTCCTTTATACTGATGTCTCAATAAGATTCTTGCTCGAAATCTTTTGAAGTTTTTATATCCATAGCCGTTTCGCTTGATGACTTTTGTCGTATTATTGATTCCTTCCAAAAAGCCGTTGGAATGACCATGCACAAAGCTATTAAGGATTTCTACTTGCCAATTTCGAAACGTTTCTATCGCTTGTTTCATCTCTGGAATTCCTGATTCATCTACTATTTGATAAAATACTTCCAGCTCTTTTTTTACCTCTTTAATCTTTTCTTGACCGATCTCTTTCGCTCGGTTAAACCACGATTGATAACGCTCTTTCAGTTCATAGGCTTTTTTTAGCTCTTCCGACATATTCAAATAGCGTTCTAAATGCCACTGATCGTCTTCGGTTAAAGTGTTTTGAGGTTTATAAAAAATGTACCTTTTTCTTTTGCACTTTTTGCGGTCATAGTCGTGAAACTGCTGCTGAATACGCCTCCGAACTCGATCGATCCCCCAATAAATATAACGACAAAAATGAAAGCGAACCGCCACGATCACTGGGTTCCCTAGGGCAGCACGAACGGCTGCCTTAAAAGAAGGACTCATATCCATAATGACCACTTGAACGTGGTGACCATGCCTTTGAAGATAGTCTTTTATCGTCTTTTTATTTCGGTTCGGTAGGATGTCTAGGGGTTGCTTTGTGATCCCATCGGCGATGATTAGTTGATACTTTCCTTCCCTTGTATCTCCTTTATACTCATCAATCGCAATCACTCGAGGGAGTGTGACTCTACTTGCTTGACTTCCGTTTGAGCGATTTGATCAAATCGCCTCATAATGGTCGTAGATGAGGTTCCGAAAACATCTCCTACTTCCTTAAATGTCTTCCCCTTTATGGCGCATACGGACACAGCCTGATTCCATTCAATCGATGTCCGTTGATATCGTTTCACAAATGTATTCTTTTCGGAAAAGCGTTTTCCGCAACCACAGGCATATCGACGACGTTTGTACCAAATGTACGTCATTCGTTCAAACCACTTTAAATGTTGAACTTTTTGCCATCGATAATCATGCACTTTGTTGGTGAGCTCACCACAGCTTGGACAAGGGTGTGGTTTTCGCTCCATTTCCACATAAAGGAGGATTTCCCCTTTACGCTCCTCCATTTTTATCACCTGACAGTCTTTTAATCCTGGGATATTCATAATAGAATTCATAGTACACGCAACTCCATTCTTTTTACTTGTTTCTGGACAATTCAAGTATAAAAGAATGACGGGGTTAGGTATTATCCCCTACAAGTAGACAGCGAAAAAAGAGGACATTTGATATGATGTTCTTAAGAGTCTACTTGGGAGGGGATTTTTTATGGCGAAGAAAGGACAAACTTTTAACACCTATTCCGAAGAGCTGAAACGGGAAGTCGTTCGTTTGAAGTTGGAGGAGGGCTGGTCTTATCGGCAGCTCCGCGAACATTTTGGAATCAAGAGCGACGCCCAGATTGCGCAATGGGGCAAGAAAGTTCAACGCGGCGAGTCATTGAAAGATCAACGGGGAGTGTGGAATCGCAAACATTTTTCCAGTTTGGAAGAGGAAAACGCGTATTTGAAAGCGCAGGTGGAATACCTAAAAAAGCGCAATCCAAATCTACACGGGAAGGAGTGATCTTAAAAGCGGAAAGGTTTCTCATTATTGAGGAACTGCGGAAAAAGCATCCACTTGTATGGCTGCTCCAAATTGGCGAAGTTTCCAAAGCTGGATACTACAAATGGCGCAAAAACCGATCCAAAAGGGCGTTGCGTCTGGAAGAAGATCTTCTGTTGAAAGAACATTTACTCGCTATTCATAAGATTCATCCATACTTCGGATATAAACGAATGACAAGGGCATTATCTAGGGAAGGAATCATGGTAAACCATAAACGTGTACGGCGTCTCATGAGGGAATTGGGAATTCAATCGGTAATTCGCAAAAAGCGTCCTTTCTACGGACGAAGAGGATCTGTGGTATTTCCGAATGTCTTAAACCGCGAATTCTGCGCCGACCATTCGTTTCAAAAGCTCGTAACAGATATTACGTATGTGCGTGTGGGAGATACGTTTGCTTACTTGTCTGCGGTTTTAGATTTATATAACAACGAAATTGTCGCGTGGGAATTATCGGAAAGAAACGATCTTGAATTGGTATTAAATACTCTGAAACAACTAGAGGAGAAGCCATTTAGCAAGAATGCTCTTCTGCATTCGGATCAAGGATTCCAATACACGACAAAATCCTATGAGAACCAGCCCCAAGAACTCAAAATTCAAGGAAGCCATTCCCGAAGAGGAAATTGCCACGATAATGCGTGTATCGAAAGCTTTTTCTCCCATTTAAAGACAGAGAAGCTGTATTTAGTGCGCCCAAAAACGATCAAACAGGCGCATCAGGCGATAGAAGAATATATTGATTTTTACAATCACAGTCGTTTTCAAGAAAAGCTAAACGGCCTTTCCCCGATTGAATACCGAGAAAAGGCCGCAGCTTAATATACTCTTTTTTTCATTGTCTACTTGACAGGGTTATGTGCAGTTGCGTGTCTTTTTTTGGCCCAAAATTGTGTGAAAACCCCAACATTTATTATAAAGCCATAAAAGCCCCGTAGAGATCTCTCTCCACAGGGCTTTTCACACCTTGAATTACTTAACAGTAATTGTAGTACCAACTTTAATTGGATTAGCAAGAGTGCTTGTATCTTTTACAGTAGTATTACCAACTACTTTAACTTTTAATGAAGAAAGAAGAGCTAAGTCAAGAGTAGTTGTTCCCACTGTCTTAGTTGTACCAGTTTGAACTAAGATATCTACTCCAGAATTGTATACTCCATTACCGTCAACATCTAGGAATAAACGGTTATCTGCTGTAGTAGTAGCGATACCATCAGCACCCGCATCTACACGGGCATTGAAGGTTACCACGTATTTACCGCTGTCTGTACCTGTACCATCTGCAAAAGATACGATATTAGCGTTATCTGCAACTGCAACTTCCGTACCATTAATTACGAATTGGAAGTCAGCTGATGTACCTGTTGTTACAGCAATAACATCTTCTGTAAATCCTAGCACGAGTAGACCGTTGCTAGAAATAGTAGCTGTCTTAAGCTCAGGAGAAACATCATCTCTTAATGTTACAGTAGCAACTTTAGGATCTGCTGTATTACCAGCTTTATCCTTAATATTGTTAATGTTAAGTGTATAGCTTCCATCTTTAGTGATAGACTGCGCAGGAATATTGATTGTTACATTGATATCTTTTGCAGCTGTATCTGAGCTTCCAGTGTTGTGAGCAATAGTAATATAACTTCCTGATGGTAGTGGTTTACCATTTAATAAGTAGTTATTCACATCTTGAACTGTAGCAAGATCTAATCCTACGTTGTCAGTCATGTTAATTACGATAGTTGAACCACTAGTTTGGTTAGTTGCAGCTGTTACAGATACAGGAGTAGCACTTACTACAGGTTTTACCGTATCAGAAGATGAGTCAACTTTTACTGTAGTTGTAGCCGCAACGTTTTTGTTAGCTTGAGTAGATAAATCTTGTACTACGTCGTTACCAATACGTAACGTATAGTTTCCAGCAGTTAAACCACCTGTTAATGGAATAATAACTTCTGTAGGATCATTGGTGTTAACTGATCTACTAGCAATATTAAGACTTGTAGAAGTATCTACTCCAGTAGATGTAACTAACTTAATATCAGTTGACGTTGCAAAAGCAACTTCCTCACTAAATTTAACAACAATCGCACCATTAGCATAAGTTAAACCTGAATATTGTCCACCCGGTGCTACATACGTAGTTCCTGTAATAATTGGACGCACAGTATCTTTAGTAATAGTAATACTATGGCTAGTAGCCACTTTAGCATTACCGTTCACATCTTTAATGCCGTCCCCTAATACTAGCGTACCAACAAATGTGTTGTTGTCATTAAATGGAACAGTGCCTTGTAGAGCTAAACGGATAACCTTTCCACCAGTATTAGGTTTCACTGTAGCTAGAATACCACCATCTCTTGAAATACCATTTAAGTCAAGTACACGAGTATTAGCAGTGAATGTAGTCACATCCATTGCCTTATCAAAAGTAACTTCAATTAGATTATCACGAACTACTTTAACTTCTTGAACTACAGGAGCAACTGTATCAGATACAACTGTAAACTGAGTAGTAGTCGGATTTTCCTTTAAGAAGTTACCCGCAAAGTCTTTAAAGTTTAATAATGTTAATGAATATGTTTTGTTAGCACTTAGTGCTTGGGCAGTAGTAAGAACAATTTCATTTGGTTTTGAACCAGCTTGAACAGTTGCAGCTTCTCCATCAACATATGCAATAGCACCAGTTGTTTGCACTGGTTCACTAAATTCCAAAGTAACTTTAGTTGTAGTTGACTTAGCCTCAGCTTTTACATTTACAAGTGTTGGAGCTACTTTATCGTCAGAAACTAGAGTAGTAGTATACTTCTCAATTTCTTTTCCATTAGCACTCTTTAGATTTTCAACTGTAAACTTAAACGGCGTACCTGCAGTAATGCCACCAAATGCAGTGTTAATGTCAGTTGAAGTTGTAATAGTTACAGTTTTACCATCTGCAGATAATTCAACATTAGCAGATGCATCTTTTGCAGCTAAAGATACAGGCGATGCATCAGTGTTAGTTTGAATTTTATAGTTATCTTTATTTAGTGCAGTCGTTTTTTCAACAGGCACATTAAATGTAACTTGAATTTGTTTAGCGTTAATCGCACTTACACTTTCAACTTTAGGAGTTACAACAGGCACTTCTACTTTTGCTTTGTCAGTAGTTTTGCCTTTGTATGAAATAGTGTAAGTTTTGCCTTCTTCTAATTTCGTTTTTGTTTTGATGACAACAACCGTTGTTTTGCTTTCAGCAGATGCTGCCGCTTTGATAGAAACAGAGTCGATTTCAACACCTTCGATTGCGAAGTCTTCTTTTTTCACTTCTTTTAATTCGCCGTTGAATGTTACTTCTAATGTGTTTTCATCAACGAATTTTACTTCAGTGATGTCATCTGCTGTAACTACACTGGAAACATCCAACGCGCGTTTAACAAACGAAGCAAATGCTGCACGAGTAACGCTGTCTTTTGGTCTGTATTCAGTAACAACCGTTACTCCGTTTGCTTCTAATGTTTGGATGTAGTCACGGAATGACGGATCAGCTTTGTCTAAATCAGTGATTTTAGATGTAAAATCAGCAGGTTTTGTTAAATCGAAAGCTTCAACAAGCACTTTCGCCATTTGCTCACGAGTGATGTTTTGAGCAGGGTTTAATTTACCTTGGCTGCCTGTCATAACGCCAGCAGCTTTCACGATTGCCGCTGCTTTAACTAATTCTTGGTCTTTTGCGTCAAGCGGCACATCGTCGAATACTTGTTCGATTTTGTCAGGCGCTTGGAAGCCTTGGTCTGTCAAGATGCGCGCAAAAATTTTCGCTACTTGACCGCGGGTAATGCTTTGGTATGGTTTGAACGTGCCATCTGCAAACCCTTTAATGTAACCTAATTCCACTAAAGCGTTGATGTTCGCTGCGTGAGAATCGTTCGGATTTACGTCACTGAACGATGCAGCGTTGGCTACAACTGGACCTACCGCTGTCGCAACTAATGCAGCAGATACAGAACCAGCCAAAAATTTGCGGTAAGACTTTGGTTGGTAAGCCATCTGTATTATTTCCTCCCCTTTTTATGGTGTAACTAATGAATTTATCATATAGGAAACTAAATTTAAGAGACATGCTGTATGTACACTTTTCCCATTATCCTCTTAAATTTAGCTACTAAACAATTACTAGTATAGTTTTTTATAGGCATCTTGTCAATGTATTCCTGCGCATTTATTTCTATGAAACAGTCACAAAATTCTCTTCCTAGCTAATATTCTACTAAAAATAACATATCGTGCAAGAGTTTTTTTCAAATCATGCGCCTTCGTTTCAACAAGATTACTATATGCGGTGTTGGCAGGCGGTATGACTGAAAATTTGTTACAAAATTGTAATGTTTCCGAGAAGAAACTGTAACGTTTCAGAAAAAATGATTATGATACACTAGCGATAGTGACAAAATTCGTACAATTTCGCCCGAGTAAAGGAGATGAGAAAATGCGCAGGCAATTGGTCCTGGCTCTGTTGCTCGGCGGGAGCGTTTTCGCGGCAGGCGCTCGCGCCGAGCAAGCAGAAGCGAGCGTGAACTACGATCACATCGTTCCGGCGGCAAAGCAGTACATCGGCGTCCCATACCGGTGGGGCGGCACGACGGCTAAGGGATTCGACTGCTCGGGATTTATCCGGCATGTCTACCAGTCGATCGGCATTGATACGCCAAGGACGGCGACCGATATGTACCGGATGGGCAAACGTGTCGACAAAAGCGCTTTGCGCGTCGGTGATCTCGTCTTTTTCAATACGAGCGGAAAAGGAGTTTCCCATGCGGGAATATACATAGGAAACAACCGGTTTATTCATTCTTCTTCTTCCAAAGGTGTGACGATTTCATCACTGAATGATTCATATTGGAAAAAAACATATATCGGGGCAAAGCGGGTGCTGGCGTACCGCTTGGCGCCGGGGCAGTTTCAAGATGTTCCCCCGTCCCATTGGGCGTTCGATGAGGTGCGCACCCTGTCGGAACAAGAGCTTGTCATCGGATATGAAGACAGCTACTTTAAGCCGGACGAGCCGATCACCCGCGCGGAAGTCGCCGCGTATTTGGCAGAGTATCTGGATTTGAATTTGTCTGACCGCTCGGTCCCGTTTAATGATGTGCCGGACGGCTACTGGGCGCTTGGAGCGATTCGGGCGGTACAAAAACAAGGGATTATGAACGGAAGCAATGGAAAATTTCATCCGGAAGACACGTTGACGCGCGCGCAGCTGGCCGCGGTGCTGACGAGAGCATTTCGCTTACAGCCGCCAGCTGCGGCGAAATCATTTACCGATGTGCCGCCAAGCTTTTGGGCGTTTCGCGACATTCAAGCACTGGCGGCAGCGGGAATTGCGACGGGGCGCACAGATGGCTCGTTTGGCCCGAACGATCCTGTCACCCGCGTGCAATTCGCCGCCTTTTTGTACCGCGCTATGCATCAGTAGCACAAAAAGCCGCAAGGGATGCCTCCTTGCGGCTATTTCTTTTCCAGCGTCCGTTTTAAAAATAAAGCAAACTGCCCTCTTGTTATCATCTCGTTCGGGCGGAACGGATCAGCGACGGTAATGCCATTAAAGGCGAGCGTCTGGATTTCGTTGTATGCCCAAAACGATGGCGGAACGTCCCGGAACGGGCGCAGCACCTCTGGCTGTTTGTATATATCGGAGCAAGCGCGGGCAAGCACAACCGCCATCTGTGCTCTTGTCATATACTCATTCGGCCGGAGCTTTCCCCCTTGTCCAAGCAGCCCGTGTGCCTCTGCAATGGCCATTTCTTTGTATCCAATGTCTCCTTCTTTCATATCCGTTGCCTTCACTTTATATCCTTCCGGCAATGTCAGGCTGAATGCGCGGACAAGCATGCTTGCAGCGTGGCGGCGCAGCAGCTTTTCGCTTGGCCGGAATGTGCCGTCCGCATAGCCTGTGATGATTCCGCGGTCATACAATAGTTTCACGGCTTGCTTCGTCTCTTCGTCTTCAACGTCCGGAAAGAGCGGACGGGAGCTGACGCTTGCGGCAATGTTGCGGTAATTGACAACCAGCGTTTCCGAGCCGCGGTTAAATCCTTTTGCCATAGGCAGAACGGCGCGGAATAATACGCGGTCGTTCCAATCTTTTTGAAAAAGCCATGAAACGTCATCAGAAAGCGCCGATGGGCGGTACCAGCTTTCCGATACGCCCGCGGATCGCGTGCCAACGTTAACAGAAGCGTACCGTCCATTGCCGTCTTGCGCATTAATATATGCCGGCGCTTTCGGGCTATATAAATAAAGCCGCAAATGATAGTATGATGCATCGGACGGATCCAGCATATAGCCTGTTAAGCGGAGCGGCAGCGGGGACAGGACGGCATAGTTGTTCCCAAGCCGCTCCTTCCAATATGCTTGCAGGCTGGAAAGCTCAAACGGCGTCGGAATGTGGACATTCATTTGCATATGCCCTTTAACCGCAAGCGGCGAACCGAACAGTTGCACATAGTCTTCCGCTAATATTTCCGGCAGCGACCATTCGTAAGCGCCGCTTCCGTCCGCATGCACGGATGGGTAACGGAACAATTCGCGCGCTGCGGCGTATTTGGAGCGAAGCCAATCAGCCGGCTTCAGCTGCTCTTTGTTGATTAAATAATAATAGGTAAAATGATGTCCGTATTCATGAGCAAGCGTTGTCGCCATTTGCGCAACGGTCGTTAATTCATTTCCGCCATATAAATGGATGACCCGGTTGGGCAACAGTGACAGCGTCTTTCCGATTTGGTATTCGGCGAAGTATTGCCCGAGCACGTTTTCTCCTGCCGGATAATCAGGAAAAATCATGATTTTCCCAAGAAGGGAAAGCTCAGGGCCGTGCTTGTTCGCCAAAAGTTCTGCCTCAAGCGCTTTTAATTGCGCTGTCGTGCGCCATTTCGAGCTGTAACTTTCAATGGTCACTCCGCTTGTGCCTTTATAGCGGGCAATCAGCGGGTAAAAATCTTCATAGTTGCTTTGCACTTGGGCTTTATTGGTGAGGTCAACGACATGGGCATCAACGGTTTTTCCGCCAAAGATGAACGCTATGGCAAAGAAAAGAAGGAAAGAATATTTGCGCATATGCCTCGTCTCCTTTGCGGTTTGCTATTTTCATAGTAACATAGATTATTGAAGAAAAAAGATGCTCCATGCGTCTTGCTTGGAAGCATCTTTTTTCTTCATTATTATTTTACTGGTGAAACCGAAAGCGTATATGGCTGCGCGCTTGGGCGTGCAAAACTGTCTTCCACAACGATGTAGTATTTTCCTTTTTTCAAAGTAACAGTAGCAATTTCGCTGTCGCCTTCGCCATAATAGTCGAATGTTTGCACAAGCCCGCCTTTTTCATTATAAATGGAGATGACGCCATCCATCGTAACGCCGCCAGCAAGCTGGACGGTAAATTTGCCGTCTTTCGCCGCGGTAAACACATAATAGTCTTTATCGCCGTAATCGACGGACGCGTTCAAATAGCCGGTCGCTTTGAACGTATTTCCCGACTGTTTCAAACTGAGCGGTTTGGATGGCACGTTGTTTTTCACCACAGATCCCGCATCTTCATCTTTTTTCGGCAGCGTTTCAATGCCGAAGCGGTATGATTGAAGCGTTAGTCCATCGTACGGATAGCTGTTTATGATAAAGAAATAGCCTGTGTTTTTCTTCGCTTTAAACGAACCGTTCACATCGTAAAGTGGATTGAGTCCGGTCGGCCAAAATTCAACCATTTTCCCCGCTTCTTCGTCATCAATGGTCATGTTTCCATTCGTATCTTCCACCACTGTCGCAATCGGAATTAGCGTGCCTTGCAATTCAGCCGGCAAGCTTGCTTTGTTTGCCAATTTATCCGGGCGCGCAAAGAATGTGAATATGTCGTCATTGGCACGGTGTTTGTAATAGTATATATCCTCATCATTGTTCAACGCGAAATTGCCTGTCACAGCCTTGTTCGGCTGAACGACCGTCGCGCGGATTGTCTCATTATTGTTTTCATTCACGTCTTTCGGCGCATCCATTAATTTTTCCGATGTAAATGTATATGGATCAGCAGACGGTTGGTAACGGCCATTGGCAACCGATAAATAATATTGTTTTCCTTTTTCTAAAAATAGCGTGAACGTGTTTGTCTTTTGGCCTGTAAAGTAGTCATAGCCGTTAAATTCGCTGATAGGATATAAGTCGTCTTGTTTCGGGTCATATTCATACACTACCGCCTCTGGCTGCATGTCATCCGGCACATCAAATGTAAAGCGGTAAACTGCTGTGTCATCGACAGAAGACAGCTTGTAAAAATCGCGGTCTTCGCCAAATTGGATATGCGCCGACTGCTTATCGCCAAGGCTGTAAGGAAGCGCATTTTCTTTTATGTGCTGTATGTCTTCTTTTTCGAAAGACAACGGGCCGTTATCTTCTATTATTATAATAATATCTTTCTTTTCTTTCGCTTTTTTGTTTAGCTGCGCTTCTTCAGCCGGAGTCGTCTCTTCCGATGGCGCCGGTTCTTCCTCATCATCTGTCAGCGGATATCCATCTTCATCCGGCGGCATGGTTACCGGCTCCACCGTTAAACGGTACGGAATGGCGGACGCTGGCGTATCACCATTTGCGCCGGAGGATTGCGGGAACAAGCCATAGTACCAAAAATCGAGCGGCGGTTCGCTTGCCACTTCAATGACATATTCCATTTCCGGATCTGCTTCAAACGTGACTGTCTCGCCTTTTCCGCTGCCGTTATTATTTACTGGTGGAACAATCGGATATGGGCCATTCTCGGGATCAGCCGGATGATAGAAGTCTTCCGCTAAGTAAACGCTGATTGTCGAATTAATGCCCGGAACCGGCGAAAGATTCAGCTTCACTGTTGTCGGTTCTTCCACTTTAAATGTGAAGTAATCGTGATCCACTTCCCCTTCTTTTTCCGGGATGAAAGTCAATGGCGCGAATTCTGACTTGTCGCTGTCAAAAGGAAGCTGTTCAATGGCAACAGGATTGTCTTTCGTGGAATTGTCCTCCGCCAGCGTTGTTAATTTTTGCAGTGTTAGCGTGTACTCCGATTTTCCCTGCGTGCTATAGTTGCCATTCGCATCCGTGATGCCGATGACAAGCGTGCCGTTTTCTTTTGCTGTAAACAATTTTCCTTCTATTTCTCCAGCGCGCGTGTCATTGACATTGATTGGCTTTTCGGATTGTTTTTTGCCTTCAGGGTAGAAGCGCAAGATCAGCTTGTAATCGTAATCTTCTGCACCTTCCAGCACGGCTTGGATGCTTTCCCCGGCGTTAACATCCACCTTCAGCCAGTCGATTTGTTCCGGTGCTGTTAAGCTTCCCGTTTTTGTTGTTGTTTCTTCCGTCAGCTGCAGCGGAGCAGCTTTGGCGAGAATCGCTTCATCGCTCCACGTTTCTTTTTTCGGCAATTTCTTTATGTCAAAGTTCAGCGCGGCAACCGGATTGACAAGGCCGTTCGCATATTTAAGATCATAGCCTTTTTCTCCAAGATCGGTCGCCGTTTTTTCTAAAATTGCCTCCACTTCATACGGCTTTAAGTCCGGATATTTGGATAAAATGAGTGACGCCACGCCCGCCACAACCGGAGAAGCCATCGATGTTCCGCTTAATTCCGCAAAGGATGCGCCTTTTGTCGGATCATAAACGGTGCTGTAAACATCGACGCCCGGCGCGACAATATCTACGGATGGACCGTAGTTAGAAAAGTTTGCTAAATGGTTTTTGCTGTCGGTCGCTCCGACGCTAATGACGCCTTCATACGATGCCGGGACGGCATACTCATCGGTTGCTTCGTTGCCCGCTGACGCAACGACGGTAACGCCGGCGTCAATCGCTTTTTTTACCGCATCTTCCAAAATCGGGGAGTTAAAGTAGCCGACAAGGCTCATGTTGATGACTTTGGCTCCTTTTTCAATCGCGTATAAAATACCTTGGGCAATCACATAGTCGCTCGCGCCCCATTCACCGTTAAACACGTCGATCGGCAAAATTTTTACATTAGGATTAATGCCATGTGCGCCAACACCGTTGTTGGCGGTCGCCCCGATAATCCCGGCAACATGTGTTCCGTGAATATCTTTCACTACCGGGCCTGCCGGATTGACTGCATTATATGCTGGAAGCAGCTGGGCCTTTAAATCGGGATGCTTCGTATCCACACCGCTGTCAATGACCGCCACCGTTACGCTATGTTTGCCGGCAAGCTGCAGTGCTTTATCGATCTGCAATAACGAAAGCGGGTACATTTTATCGTTTTTCGGATCGTTCGTGCTAACCTTTTTATATGTAAAACTTGGCGTGACACTCTTCACGGCTTTCAGCTTAGCATAGGCGCGTATCACTTCTTTCGCCGTTTTTCCTTTTTGCACTGTGACGACATCATAACCTAACTGCGGAAACGATTTTTTCAATGTTGCGCCAAGGCTGCGATGGACGCTGGCAGGAATTTTCTCTTTGTACTTGACGATCAGTGTATCTTCGCTGATTTGGTCTTTCGCCTCTTTCAGCCGCTGATAAGAGAGCCGGGCCTTTGCGGCGTGTTGCTGGGCATGTTGCTTCTTCCATTGCTCCAACGGCGGCATTGTGGACGCCTGGGCAAAGCTAGGCAAGACAAGTGCGGACGCAAGCCCAAGCGAAACGGCTGTTTTTTTCCATTTTTTCATTAAAGTCCCCCATTTCTATTAATTTTTTACACTATTCATTATTATTATAACGTAAATCATAAGAAAAAGTTTCATAGTTTTATAAATTTTTCCTCGAAAAATGAATAATAGTGCTGAAAAGCGGCAAAATTGCGAATAAGCACGCATAATCTGCTGCAAACAATGAGGAACTCGCACCATTGTGGCTGTTTTTATCCCGTTGATCTTCAAGCCGTTGAATTGGCGCTGCGGAGATCAGCAGCCATTCCCCAAATCTTGTTTTTCAGAAAACAGGAAACATGTTACAACCCTGCAATGTTGCAGATGAAGATTTAAGGTGAAACGCAAAACAAACAATGATATACTAGATTAAGTGATGATTCGACATGTGTGGAGGAGACTAGCAGAATGTTGTCTTATGTTAAAAAGCTATTCAACAGCGATGAGAGACGGTTGAAGCGCTACTACAAAATCGTTGATCATATTAACGCACTGGAACCAAAGTTTGCAAAACTATCCGATCAAGAGCTGCGGGAAAAAACAGCTTATTTTAAAAATGAACTCGCCAATGGAAAAACGGTATTTGACATTCAAGCAGAAGCGTTTGCGGTGGTGCGCGAAGCAGCGAAACGGGTGCTCGGCATGCGCCATTTCGACGTCCAGCTGATCGGCGGGCTTGTGCTGGCGGAAGGAAACATTGCCGAAATGGCAACAGGAGAAGGAAAAACGCTCGTCGCGTCATTGCCGAGCTATTTGCGCGCTTTAGAAGGAAAAGGAGTGCATGTCATTACCGTCAACGAATATTTAGCCAGACGGGACCGCGAATTGATTGGGCAAATTCATGAATTTTTAGGGCTGACCGTCGGGCTGAACCTTCCGATGATGGAAACGGAAGAGAAAAAAGCGGCATATCAAGCAGATATTACATATGGAATCGGCAGCGAATTCGGCTTTGATTATTTGCGAGACAACATGGTTTATGACATATCCCAGCGCGTACAGCGCCCGTTTCACTACGCGATTATTGACGAAATCGACAGCATCCTCATCGACGAAGCAAAAACCCCGCTCATTATCGCCGGCAAAACGGGAGTCAGCTCTGAGCTAAGCTATTTATGCGCCCGCATTGTTAAAACATTGCAACGCGATGTCGACTACTATTATGACGAAGAAACAAAGGCAACGAACTTGACGGAAGAAGGAATCGCCAAAATCGAGCGCGGCTTTGGCATCGACAACTTGTATGATGTAGAGCATCAAACTTTATATCATTATATCATTCAAGCATTGCGCGCCCACGTGTTATTTCAGCGCGACGTCGATTATATCGTCAGAGACGGGAAAATTGTATTAATCGACATGTTCACCGGGCGGCCGATGGAAGGGCGGAGCTTAAGCCACGGCCTCCATCAGGCGATTGAAGCGAAAGAAGGGCTTGAATTAACGGAAGAAAATAAAACACAGGCAGCGATTACGATTCAAAACTACTTCCGGCTTTATCCGATTTTATCGGGCATGACAGGGACCGCCAAAACGGAAGAAAAAGAATTTCAAACTCTCTACGGCATGGATGTCGTGCAAATCCCAACGAACAAGCCGGTCATCCGCGTCGATGAGCCGGACCGTGTCTTCTTAACAATCGATCAGAAATATAAAGCGGTCGCGAAAGAAGTAAAACGTGTGCATGAGACAGGACAGCCGGTCTTAATTGGAACAACGTCCATTTTGCAGTCGGAAAAAGTCGCCAAATACTTAGAAGCGGAAAATCTGCCGTTTCGCCTCTTAAACGCGAAAACGATCGAACAAGAAGCCCAGCTGATCGCGCTGGCTGGACAAAAGGGGCAAATAACGATCGCGACAAACATGGCCGGCCGCGGGACAGACATCATGCTTGGCGAAGGGGTGGCCGAACTTGGCGGGCTGTTTGTGCTCGGTACAGAACGCCACGAAGCGCGGCGCATTGACAATCAGCTGAAAGGGCGGGCCGGCCGCCAAGGTGATCCGGGTCGTTCCCAGTTTTTCATTTCTTTGGAAGATGACATGTTCCGCCGGTTTGCCAAAGAAGAGATGGAAAAATGGATGAAAAAAGCAAAGACAGACGAAAACGGAGAAATTTTAAATAAAGAAATCCATGAGTTTGTCGATCGCGTTCAGCGCATTTGCGAAGGCAACAACTTCTCGATTCGCGAATACAACTTAAAGCTTGACGACGTGCTGAACGACCAGCGGACAGCGGTTTACCAATTGCGCAACCGCATTCTCGAAGGCGATCGCTTGATTCCGTTAGTGATCGATATGCTTCATTCATATGTTCCATATGAAATCGAACAACATTGCCCGGCGGATATGCTTCCAGAAGAATGGGATTTAGAGAAGCTTACTGAGCAGCTGCGCGAAATCATCCCTTTTCCTGCCGTCCAACTTTCGGGAAACATTAACGACATAGAAGACGTGAAAAGCAATGTCCAGCACTCGCTGGAACAATACATTCATTATTTAGAAACAATGAACGATGCCGAGCAAGTGAAAGCGGAAATCAGGCCTTCTTTGCTTTCCATTGTCGATTATTATTGGCTGAATCACCTTGACGCGATGGAACGTTTAAAAGAAGGAATCGGTTTGCGCTTCTACAGCCAAGAAGATCCGATTCGCCAATACCAGCGCGAAGGATTTGAGCTGTTCGTATATATGTACCATCAAATCGAAGCGGATATTTGCCGCCGTCTCGCACAGGCGGTCGCTCCAAAAGCCGCCGCCAGTGAAAGTGCTGGAAAAACGTCCTAAAATATATGGAGGGAATGATTATGTTTCCATTTTTTAAAAAACAAAAACAGCAAAAAGACGAACATGACAGCGTCGTAGAAGCAAACGAACTGTTAGAAAACAGCGAGGCAGATTCGGACGAAGAAGAAGTCAAAACAGAGCTGTCGTTCCATCCATCGTGGAACGTAAGCATAGAAGAACGCTACTATTATCAATTTTTGCATAATCAGCAGCGGCCGCTGAAAAAAAACCAAATTTCTTTATCCGGCATTGATTTAAAACAAGTGCCGCGAGGGTATGTCGTTACGGCTTTCGTCCGCAACAGCTTGTCCCGTCCGGTTGCATTCACCCCGGCTCCGCTTTTGTTGCTCGGCCCGAACAATGAAGTGCTCGCCCGTAAAGTGTTCGACTTGTCGGAACTTGGGGAAATTCCGCCGTGCTGCAGCCGCCCATGGAAATTTTTATTTGAACAAGAAACGCTCAGAACTTCTGAACTGCCACTCGTTGATTGGAAGCTTGCCTTTGAATTGCCAAAACAAAAACATCACTCCCTCGATTTAGCAGAAAGCTGGGAGAAAAGCTTGGCGGCAGAGGACAAACAAAAGCTGCAGGCGCTCGTTCAATCGCTGCAGCCGCCTAAACCAGGGGAAGTCAATTTTATGGGGCTGCAAGCGCAGCAGACAGAACAAGGCGATCTTCATGTTACGCTGCTTATTCGCAATGGAAGTGACAAAAACATTCATATTGAACAATTAGCGCTGCAAGTCCATGATGCAAGCGGAGATATCGTCGCCAGCGGCGCATTTTCCCTTGATCATTTTGAAGTGAAAGCAAATACAAGCAAACCGTGGACGTTTATTTTCCCAAAATCGCTAGTCACGAAGGAAAATCCGGATCTTCGTTCATGGAAAGTATCGCTGCCGTCTTCTTCTCAACCATCGTAAAAAATAAAGCAGGCTTAAAAGTTTCCGCTTGTTGTCCGGTATGCATATAGATTTGCCCAGAAAGGGGGACCCGAAAGTGATGGGTCCCCTCCTTTTTATGAAGAAAACAAAATATATAGAAAAAACCGCCTATCTTAAGATAGGCGGCTTCCCAATGGCTACCAACCGAGGTCTCTTCTTTTATATCGCTACAGAAGGAAATAATATCTGTCATACAAGTACATTTTACCATTGACATCTTTATATAACAACGACTTTTTTTAAGTGTTTGCCCTCGTTCTTTCAATGGCGCTAGAGACAATAGCATAGCCGATCATCAATAAAAACAATAAATCAAGCAAACCAGTATGGATGGAAATCATAAAAATCGTCGTGATAAACGCGTACGCAATCGTTTGAAACGAGGCGAACCCCGTTTGCTTCATCTGATTATACAGCATCGACAAAATCACGCCATACAAGGCAAAGCCAATGATAATCGCCCAATAGCCCGCCTCGACATAAAATTGTCCAAGCAGCGTCGGCGTGGTGGTTCTGCCCGGGCGCGTCACATATTTTCCTTTATCTACCGTAAGCGAATTTACCATTTCCGTGATCATCATGCGCGGCGATAGCTGCTCGCCCGGCAACACCGTCGAAAATATCCCTTCATGAAGCTTTCCATACATATACCCATGCTTATCGGTATATTCCATTAATTTGCTTAATACAATCCGCCCTGTGACGCTCACTTCCGTTAACCCGCGGACCCATTTTGGCGTTTCATTAATTTTGCGGAGAAGCACCTCATCTTTATCTGCTTGCTCTTCACTTAACTCCACATTCGGCCCTTCATGGCTGTTAAATTCTTTCGTCTGGTCCTCTGTAATGACGCGGAAAAATCCGAATAACGAAAGCGACAAGCCAACGACGAATAAAAACGCCAGCAGCCACGACAGCTTAATGCGCCGAATTGTATAATGGAAAACAATCAAAACGGTAAAACACATCACGACAATCGGCGTCCGGTATCCCATTAACACTAAAAGCAGCAAAATAATGACTAACACGGCAAAATACGTGCGCATCTGCTTCTTTGTGAGTGGATGCTCGCGGACAGCACGGTCACAAAGAAGAAACAGAACAGAAAACCATAAAAACGAACTAAAAAAATTCAACTTCGGGTCTAAATGCCTGCGCACCGATTCATCCGTTATCCCAATTTGTCCTGTCGCCAGCATCATAACGTAACTAGCTAAACCGACCGCGCCAAGAACATATAAAAAATATTTTGTTTTTCCTTTTAAAAAGGCCAGTCCCATAGAAGGAAACATCCAATTTTTCTTTTGGACAAGATGAACAGCTGCCAAATAGGAAAGAAGCCCGGCTAAAATGGCCCATAAAATATTCCGGTCAGCTTCAAAATATTCTATTTTTCCAAAGTCAAACAAGCTGACAAAAAAGTAAAGAATTAAAATAAAAGGAAAGAAAAAATATGGTGAAAATGAATCAATCTTATTGTTCCACTTTTTAAGCATCCCTAGTCGCTTCATAACTCTCCAGTTTCCTTCTAAGAAACTTCTTTCCTCCTCTTTTTTGTTAAAATTTCTTTAACGGACTCCACCTTGAACACCCATAATGCCACAAAGTATACCGCTGCCCCCAGCACAATCATGAATGCTAAATACGGGATGATAGCGAGCCGATCGGCATGCAATTCGTATTTTACAAGAAGCAACACAGCTACCATTGCGAGCGTACTAATGGTAATTTTCCCGTACTCCTTTCCAATCACCGAAAGACGAAATCCACCTGTGATTTTATAGAGTGTCGTAAACGTAATCAGCGAATACACTAACCCGACAAAAGACGCGGATAAAGCCAGACCCGCTGCCCCTATCATGCTGGAAAAAATCGCATTAAAAATAATGTTAGCAATAATCGAAACAATTCCGGCTCTCAGCATATAATGCCCTTTTTCCAGCGTATAAAATCCTTTTGCAATGACAGCTTGGATGCTGTAAAAAAGCACAGAACCGATATACAAAAAAGCGTATTCGCTTGTTTGGGCGGTCGCACTCGCCGTAAACGCGCCCCGTTCATATACAATCTGGACGCACTCTTTCATCAATACGAGCATTCCGGCGACAGTCGGCGCCAAAAATAAAAACATGTACGTAAGCCCCTTTTCGATGCCGGCTTTAAACAGCGCCATATCGTTTTTTGCTTTTGCCTCCGCTAACAGCGGAAACACAATCGTGGCAATGGTCACGCCAAAAATCGCCTGCGGAATACTTACGAGACGGAATGCATAGTTTAGAGTAGATACGGCCCCTTCGCCAAGCCTTGCGGCAAACAATGTATTCACAAATAAGTTTACTTGGCCGACAGCGATCGTTAGCCCGATTGGCAAAAAGATGCGGTAAAACGAGATAACTTCTTCCCGATCCATCGGCTGCTTCCAGTCGATAAACCGGCGCGGTCCTAAATAAAACAGCTTTATTAAGAAAGAAAAAACGGTTCCGACAAAATAGCCAAACGGCACGGAATAAATCCCCATTGGGCGATGAAGAAACAGTGCACCGCCAATTGTGCATAGCACAACAATCGTTTGGGAAAATGTCGAAAACGAAAACATCTTTTGGGCATCAAAATATCCCTCATAAACGGCATTGACACCGACAATCGCCACTGACAGAAAATAAATGACCGCCGTCCATATAGCAATTTGCGTCCCATGGTTATTAAAATCCGGATACAACTTTGGAATGAAAAGCGGAGAAAGAAGCGCTCCGGCGACCGAGATAACAAACGAAATCCAAAATGTTCCTTTTACGATGTTCGTTAAATGAGAAAAGCCTTTTCCTAGCTGAGAATACTTATAATAGCTAGGCAAAAAGGCGTCTTTCATCCCCGTCAACATAAACAAAATAAGTGCATTCGGGATGGTCATCGCCGCGATATAAGCATCGGTAACATAAGAGTTGCCGAATAACTTGGCGATGATGATATCGCGAAACATGCTCGAGAATTTCAGAAAAAAGGTGGATAGCAAAAACAAGATGCTCGCAATGCGTAATTTGGACATACTATCCCTTCTATTCTCTAATCACTTTAATGAGGAATTTCGGAAGCGCAAGCTGCCGCTTCCAGCGCCACGGCTCTTTCAGCAAGCGGTACAGCCATTCTAACCCAAGCTTTTGAACAAGAAGGGGGGCTCTTTTTATTCTGCCAGAAATCACATCAAAAGACCCGCCAACTCCTTGATATACTTTTGGGGACAGCGAATGCATATGGTTAGCGATCCAATATTCTTGGGCAGGACTTCCAAGCGCAACAAATAAAATGTCCGCCCCCGATTGATTGATCGCCTCTTTTATTACTTGTTCATCTTTCTCATATCCGTGCATCGTCCCGACAATTTGAATTCCCGGAAACATTTTTTCCAATCTCCGCTTTGCCTCATCGGCTACTCCGGGCTTTGCCCCATAAAGGAAAATTTTTTTTCCTCTTGCTGCCGCTTCTTGGCACAAGCGGAGCATCATATCGATTCCCGTTACCCGCGACCGAATGCGTCCTCTTTTCAAGATGGAAGCCAAAACCACTCCTATCCCGTCCGGAATAGGATATGTCGCCTGATTCAGCAATTCCCGCAATCGGTCATCCTGCTGGGCCTTCATAATTTTCTCGGGATTAATCGCAACGATAAATGATTTACGGTTATTATCAATGTCTTCCATTAACTTTGCCACAAGCTGTTCGTACGTATATGTACAAACATCGACACCTAAAAATGTTTCTTTCATTCTATCACACCTAGTCTGCAGCTATCATCTTGCATTTTATTATTAAGATTGGTTTTTGCCATCCCCGAGCACCAATACATGAAACCCATGCTTTTTCCATTCGTTGCGGTCAATACAGTTTTTCGTATCCAGAATAATTTTTGTTCGTACAAGAGGAGCGATTTTTTCCGGACGCAACGTTTTAAATTCGTTATGATCGGTTAAAATGGCGATAATATCGGCACGGGCAACCGCTTCCTCGATTTGTTGCGTCTGGCGGGCCAATTTATTTTCTTTGATATGCGGATCGTAAGCAGTATAATCAATCCCAAGTTTTTCTAAATGATGAATGACTTCCAGCGACGGGCTTTCCCGCATATCGTCAACGTTTCCTTTGAACGCCAAGCCAAACACGGCAACGCGGCCATGATGAATATTTTCGTTTTCAAGAATTTGTTTAATTTTCAACGCTGTATATTCCGGCATGCTATCATTGGTTTGGCGCGCAAGATTAACTATTTTCGCCAATTCCGGTTGCAACTCCACCAAAAACCAAGGATCGACCGCAATACAATGCCCACCAACCCCTGGCCCAGGCAAATGAATGTTTACGCGCGGATGGAAATTGGCGAGACGAATCGCTTCCCACACATCGACGCCAATTTTTTCGCTTATTTTTGCCAATTCATTGGCAAATGCAATATTGACATCGCGGTACGTATTTTCGATGACTTTCACCATTTCTGCCGTTGTCGCGTCGGTAATGTGAATTTTCCCTTTGACAAACGTTTTATATAATTCCGCCGTCAAGCGTCCGGATTCCTCGTTAATTCCGCCGACAATGCGGTCATTGTTGACCAGTTCTTCGAAAATTCTTCCAGGAATCACACGTTCTGGAGAATGAGACACAAATAATTCCGTCCCAATCTCTAAATCCGCTTCCCGCAAAATCGGAATCATGACGTCTTCCACCGTGCGCGGAGGCACCGTTGATTCGAGCACAACCAAGTTTCCTTTCCGGACATAAGGGACGATCGATTTTGTCGCAGCACGCACATAATCTAAATTGGCGGTTTTATCCTCGTTAATCGGAGACGGGACGGCAATAATAAATACATCCGCTTCCTCCGGTTGAGTGGAAACGGTAAATTTTCCGCTATCAATCGCCTTGTTGAGGCGTTCCTGTAATCCCGGTTCTTCAATATGCAACTGTTTTTGCTGAATCATCTTAACTGCTTTTTCGTTAATATCGACGCCATGCACTTGAATGCCGTGATTGGCAAACATCACTGACGTCGGCAATCCGATATATCCTAATCCAATGACGCAAATTTTTTTACTCATATGAAAGATGTCTCTCCTTTTTTACGCAAAATGCCCTTTTTGCACCCGAACTTTATTATAGCAAAAAATACATACATATCATATAGTTTGTATTTATTGTAACGGAATTTCAATAGAATGAAACAAAATTTAAACGTACACTTTTTTCCACCATATAATAAAATCCCGCTGTTTCAGAAACGAGGCTTTTCTTTTTTCTGCATAGCCGCAAACCGCTGTGCTGCGAAAATAAAAAACATGCCAAAATACCTTATATGGCATGTCATTTATTTTCTGTTTTGTCCATATTCCCGAGACGCTCGAGACGTTCAATGTGATAATTTGCTTCCGCTTTGCAGGAAACGGGAATGTCTTTTTCGCCATGCAGCGTTGCCAATTCCTTAATTTTAGCCAGTTGCTCCTCCGTCGGCGCTTCTGACAGCACTTTATCAATAACGGAATTAATTTTGTCGGCCAATTCCTGATGAAACACTGTATTTGCTTTCAAGCGATCATCAAGAGAATGAAACCAGCTGGAATGGTGCACAATGTCATTGCGCCACCGTTGCATAAATACTTGCGGGTCAAATCGTTGTTCATTCCATTCAATGTCCCGCATGTATGCTTCAAATGTCCGAGTAATGGAACGCGTTATCCCGACTTTAACAGCATGTGGAAGATCTTTCAACATTAATCAAAAAACCTCCGTATGTTTTCTTTTAGGATCGTTTTATCATAGGAATAAAAACAGGAAGAAATCATTTCCTTATTTGTCCGTCCCCCTGCTCTGTTCATTTGCAGAAGGCATGGAGATTCCGCCATTTAAACGGAAAATGGTTCAGGCGGCTGTGTGGCCTTGCCAAAATAATAAAGAATCGCCTGCACGATGCGCTTGGAAGCCTGGCCGTCTCCGTACGGGTTCGAGGCTTTCGCCATTTTTTCATATTCGCTGCGGTTATTCAACAGCTCGCGGGCCATGCTGTATATCGTTTCCTCATTCGTTCCCGCTAATTTCAGCGTCCCCGCCTCGATGCCTTCCGGCCGTTCTGTCGTGTCGCGCAGCACCAACACCGGCACGCCCAATGAAGGCGCTTCTTCCTGCACGCCGCCGGAATCGGTCAAAATGAGAAACGCCCTCGCGGCGAGATTATGAAAGTCAAACACCCCTAAAGGCTCGATCAAATGAATGCGCGGATCATTGCCAAGAATTTCATCAGCTACTTCGCGCACCGCCGGGTTTAAATGGACAGGATAAACGACTTGCACATCTTCATGTTCTTGGACAATGCGCTTGATCGCGCGGAACATGTTGCGCATCGATTCGCCAAGATTTTCCCGGCGGTGGGCGGTTAATAAAATCATGCGATCATCGCCGATTTTCTCTAAAATATCATGCTTATAGTTGTCTGTCACCGTTGTTTTTAACGCGTCGATCGCCGTATTTCCCGTAATAAAAATCGAATCAGGCTTTTTATTTTCACGGATTAAGTTTTCATACGCTTTTTTTGTCGGCGCAAAATGAAGATCGGCGATCACGCCGGTAAGCTGGCGGTTCATTTCTTCTGGAAACGGTGAATATTTGTTCCATGTGCGCAAACCGGCTTCGACATGCCCGACAGCAATCTGATTGTAAAACGCGGCAAGGCTGGCGACAAACGTTGTCGTCGTATCCCCGTGCACTAGCACCAAATCCGGTTTTACCTTTTTCATCACATCGTCGAGCCCTGCTAAAGAGCGTATAGTAATTTCTGATAACGTTTGGCGGTCTTTCATAATATTTAAGTCATAATCCGGCTTTATATTGAAAATTTCCAGCACTTGATCGAGCATTTGCCGGTGCTGCGCCGTGACGGTGACAATCGGCTCGATCAGCTCCGGATGTTTTTTCAGCTCCAACACAAGCGGCGCCATTTTTATAGCTTCCGGTCTTGTGCCAAAAATCGTCATAACTTTTATTTTATCAGCCATACTTTCACCTACAATGACAAAATGTTAGTTCTTACACAAACTTCCTTCCTTACATTATCATAACCTTTCCATTTCCTCAACCGTCAACATGCGCGTTCTCGGCAAACGCAAAAACTTCCATCTTTTTGTTTGCCGGATGGCGGGGGACTGTATCAGAATGGTGCTACAAAAATAATGTTGATGGACAGCAAGAAAAGTTGAAAGCTCTCCGCCGGCAGCGGTGAATAGCTCCTTAAAGCAAAGGGATGGCTTCGGACTCCCAAGCCATCCCCGCATTTCGCCGACCGGCCTTTTTTTCGGGACCTAAGCCGGCACCGTATTTTATCCATCCATATTTTAGAAACATCCCGGATTTAATACCGCTTTGCGCCCAAGTAGCGGACTTTCCAATAAGAATTATTCAAACTGCTGATCGTTACGCCAGTGGAAGAGCCGCTGTGAATAAATTGCTGATTACCGATATATATGCCAGCGTGGGACGGGCCCGACCCGCTCGTTGCAAAAAAGACGATATCGCCAACCGAAGGGGCGGAAACCGGTGTGCCGGCGTTCCAAATCGTCGCTACCGTGCGCGGCAGCGAAATGCCTTGCTTTTTAAACAAATAGACAATCAATCCGCTGCAATCAAAACCTACTTGCGGTGCTTCCCCGCCCCAGACATACGGCTTGCCAAGAAGCTCTGCGGCATCCGCAACAAGCGCAATGGCATCCAGCTTTTTCTGCGGCGCCTGTCCCATCAAGCGCTCATACGTCTCCGCATCGACAACGCCGGTCGCTTTTATGCCGGCGCTCTTCTGGAATTGCTTTACTGCTTCCGCCGTAATGGACCCATAATAGCCGGTGATTTCCGAATGCGTAAAATAACCGAGCTGCTTTAGCTTTGTTTGCACTTTTTTCACTTCCGGACCCGTTGATCCGATCGTCAGGCGGATAGCCGCTTTTGGTGCAGATGTCTTGGAGCCAGCGACCGCTTCATTAATTTTCGCTAATGTCTGGCTGTCCGCCTTGCCAGTAGCCGGAAGAGAATATCGCTTTTGAAATTGGCGGACGGCATCCGCTGTTACCGTGCCATAATATCCTGTTATTTTCGGATAAGTAAAATAGCCGAGCTGCTTTAAATTTTGCTGTAATTTGCTGACTTCCGCCCCTTGCGAGCCTATTGCCAATACATATTCTTGAGCGATTTGGGCAGGGCGCCGGTTCATCACTTCGTTTTGGATGGACTGAACAGTGCGGGCATCGGCGATTCCCGTCACAGGAAGGCCGTAGTTTTGCTGAAACCGCTTGACCGCATCCTGCGTAATGGTTCCATAATAGCCGGTGATCTCCGGATATTTGAAATAGCCGAGTTGTTTTAAATTTTGCTGCAAAACTTTCACATCGTTTCCGCGCGAGCCAATTTTCATTTCCGCCGTGCGCCGGGCGGCAGCTTCTTTCAACTTAGCGTACGTGGCATCATCCACGACGCCCGTGACAGGCAAGCGGACGGACGCTTGAAACGCTTTAACCGCCTGCTCGGTTATCGTCCCGAAATATCCTGTAGCAGCCGGATATGTAAAAAACCCTTTTTCCTTTAATAGTTGTTGCAGTTCTTTCACTTGCGGAGCACTCATTCCCACTTTCCACTCCGCCGCTTTCCCGTCATCCGGCATCCAAAACAGCGCCGAAGCGAAAGCAGACGTTAACACGATATGTCTTGGCTTCAAATTCACAATGATCTCCCTCTCCCTTCCCTACTTTCTTTTTCCTTAAGCACAACCATGTTAAAACGTTAAGTTCATCACCGGATTTCATCGTTGGCAGATAAACAATTCCAGTTAAGGGATGAGGCAACGGAAAAATGGAAAACCACCAAAAATGGCGAAGCCCCAATTTTCTGCTAAACGTTTTATTTTCCCTGCTTATCCGCTCCTGCACCTTTTCGCTTCTTTCCCGGCGGCCAAGCCGGCACCTGCAACAATGTCGAAAAAAGGAATCTACGAGTCCAGCATAGGACAGATTCCGTTTTTCGACACGCGGAAAGGTGCGCCACAGCAATCTCTCTCTTTTTATTTTAGTATACTAAAACTTGCCTTCCGGCAAAAAGAGTATTTTGTATTATTTTTTTCCTACTTACAATGGTTTCAAAAAGCAGCACCGCCCGTTGCGGATCACCTCTTAAATATATGTTAAGCTTCCATCCAATTGCCGTTTGCGTTTTCACCATGTCCCGGACTTCGTTCCGCGGCCATCAAACTCCGGGCCAATCCATTCCGGCGCGCCGCATGGAAGCAGGAGAACGCAGCTGGCAGGTTCCGCCTGCCGTGCGCCCCGGGAGGCGCGCTCCGCTCGCTCGAAAAACACAGCCAAAAATGGAAAGAAAAACGGGAAAGGAGAAAAGGAGGGACACACACGAGGAAATGGCACAGCGATTACAACTTTTTATAATTTTTTCGTGCCGGACACATAAACAAGTAGGAAATGCGCTTGTTTTCAAAAATATAAAACGACTGCAAAATATAATAAATAAGCTGTTTTTCAATTGTCAGCAGCTCGCTTGTGTGAAGGCGGAGATATTTTTGCTGGAGCTGGTTCCATTCATAGAGGGAAATGTCAAATTTTCGCTTTGCCAAATCAAGCTTTACGATAAACATATATAATTGATTGATAGATTTAAATACAAAATATAGCTGGGCGTCGCTGTCGCACGTAATCGTGCGGAACCATGTTTCTTCCCCTGAGGAACAACTTTGCTGCTCCCCGCTTTTTAAAAACCGCAATGAATCGGGAAAATTCGTCGGCGCAATCGTTTTCAACCTGATTGAAAACGGATTTCGCGTTTCTTTAACAAATATTCTATATGTTCCCTTATTTTGCTTTAGCCCTTTCCGCTCACTCACAATTAAATCTGCGAGATAAATATTCACTATCATCCCTCTTTTTCCTAATTATCAGCAAATATTTATCCATTTTTTGCTTATTGTAGCATGATATAAAAGACGTCGAACATTGACAAAAGAGAAAGTTTTGACCCTTTTAAGAACAAATCAGAAAATGTTCATAAATAGAACACCAGTCTTCTCCACGCTCTTCTATCTTTAAGTTATTGATTGATTCAATGGAGCCGTGGTGAAGAAAATGAGGAAATTAGGAGAAAAACTAAAATATTTGCGCAAGCAGCATAACTGGACGCAAGAGCAGCTGGCGCAGCATCTCAATATATCGCGCTCGCAAATCAGCAAATGGGAAAATGGAGAATTGCTCCCGGACGTGCAATCATTGGAAAAATTAAGCAATCTTTACGAAGTGAGCATCGATTTTTTAATTGGGAAGCATACGACGAAAAAAGAGCTTCTGCGGGAAATGAACCTTTTATATCAAACGGACCGCATTGATGAGAAAATGCTCGATATTATCGACTATTTCAAACAAAACCCGGATATGGAAGAAATGATTTATTCGCTGGCCCAACTGCCGGCAAAAAAACGAAAACATTTGGAAACGATCATTATTACGCTGATACAAGAATTTTCCGACGCAGTGAAATAACGAAGTTCCCCGGTCGTGCCGCCATGTTCACAGAAAAAAGCGCTAACGTTTCTTGCTAGCGCAATCGGTGGGGAGATGTTCAGAGGGAAAAGCTTTCTTTCTCTCGGGGAAACAAGTTGGAAGGAAAAAATGGGGATCATCGGGGAAAACTATGAATGTTCGATCCATGCATGCGTCTTGCCGCCCATAAATCGCACGGATTCGGCCACCACTTCCGTCACAAACACTCGCTGTCCGTCTTTCTTTTCATAATTTCGCGTTTGAATCCGTCCCATGACGCCGATAATGGAACCTTTCCGGCAATAATTCGCCGTATTCTCTGCTACTTTCCGCCAGAGCGTGCAATTGGACGAAATCAGTGTCAATTCCTCCTTCCGCATTACGAAAATTTCTTGTCACCGCTAATGTGATGTTAACGACCGCTGCTCCATCGGCGGTATATCGAAGTTCCGGATCTTTTGTCAGCCGGCCGACAAGCACGACTTGGTTGATCATGTTTCGGCACATCCCTCCCTTCCGCTTCAGTGCATCTTCATCATAATGGACTTCTATTTTCCCCGTAAAATCGCCACTTTTCAATTTTTGCATGCCGTTTTTTCTTGCAATTATCGCCACAATATGTCACCAACAGCGAAAAATCGACAACAAAATTCAAATTTTATATATTCCCGGCAAAAATAAGCCGGCAATGACCGACACCGGCACGGCATGCATCATTTTGAGAACGGGACACGTTATCCATTGCCTCACGGTCACAAGAATGTGCTATAATTTTCGTAAGACAATATTGACGAGGTGATGGAATGAAAACCTTCAAGCTTGTGGGGCTCTCCGTCGTTCACGACGATTTGCACCGTCAAGAAATTCCATTCATTGACGGACTTATTATTAATAAAGAAGATGGACAAAACCACTGGCTAATTGAGACATATTTAGATAAACAATACGAGCCGATCTTTTCCGAGCTGCAAAAAAGAAACGATGAATTCCGCCTTCAAGTAACGATAACCAACCGAAGCAACGATCCCGCCAACATGATCGCGACCGTTCGTTCCATCACAAGAATGAACAACCATATAAGTGTGCTTATGGATGGCTTGTTAGTCCGGAGCAAAACGGATTTAGCAGAAGTGGTGCTCGCGAGCCTTGTCGAAAAAGGGCTGCAAGGAGAAGCGTTATTGAAGGAATTCAAACGGCAATTGAACGAGCGCCGCGGCTTCAAAAATAATGAAGAAAAAACGCGAATTCAACAATAAAGGGCTAGAACGACGCGTCTAGCCCGTTTTCTTTATGGTGGAAACAAGCTGCGCCACAAGAACATAGCGCTGCTTCGCCTTGCCAATAAAGCGGAACGGATAACATGTCGTCACCGTTAATGTCGGGCGCGGCTTTTCGACAAGGACGGTACGGTTGTTTTCACCGACGATGCGCACTTTTTTCACGCGATAAACAAACTGCTTTGCCGCTGTTTCCACGATCAATTTGTCGCCAATGCCGATTTGCCCCAATTGCCAAAATACCGTATCACGGTGCCCCGACAGCACCATGTTGTTCCTTTCCCCCGGCAAAGCGCTTTTCGGGTAGTGACCGATTCCTTTCCGCAATTGCTGCGTTTCCGTGCCGTGATAAATCGGGATGGAAATACCGAGTTTTGGAATCAACAACGTCCCAATTTGGTCGCCAATCTTTGGCTTCGCGGCGGTGCCTGCCGTTTGCCAATCAGCCGCTTGCGGAACAATGGGCGTTTTTCTTTCCTCTTTCCATGGTTTTACGGCATTGTACCCGAGCCAGTACGAATATCCATTCCAAACCGCTGTTATTAATCCTGCCGCCATGCATAAAACGGCACCCCGCATTTTATATGTTTCCCATCTTTCTCCCATGTTTCTCACTCCGCCGCTTTGCTTTTGGCCCGCCAAAACACATAAACGCCGAACAAAGCAAGCAAAAGGCCGAGCAGCGCATTGGCAAGATACGGAGAAGCGGTATCCGGCATTTTGTCGCCGCGCATTGTCTCTTTCATTTCACTTGCCAGCATGCTGGCATGGATGAATTTTTCCCCCGCCCGGAACACGTATCCCGAAGCCAGTATCTCCTCCGATAACTGCACATCTGAAAGCAATTCGCCTTTTTGGTTGTACAGTTCAATCAATAAATCGCGCCCGCCAAGCGTATGTAGCGACAGAAGCCGGCGGTAAGACACTTCCTGTTTTTTCCCGTTTTCCAGCAAATAAAATTTCGGTTTTATTTGCAGCACAGACAGCGCATCTTCCCAAATGGAAAGCAATTGCTGTTGTTGCTGTTTCGTCAGCAGTGCCGCGTCTTCCACCTGCAGAAACGGTTTCATGCGCGCGGTTAACGCTTCCAGCTGCTGCGGCAAATTTTGGCGGAGCGCGGCAACATGCTCAAATAAACGATTCGCTTCCTTTTCCGTAAAGCCAATCGCTCCAAGCATATCGTTAATTTGCTGCATTTGTCCGTTATGGCGCAAATAAAAGGCGACGGCCGCATCCAAGTCTTCAATAAATGTATAATCTTGCACCGTTTCGCCAAACTGGCCGAGCAATGCTTCCAATTCTTCTTGCGTCAATTGATAGCGCTTGAGCAACTGCTGGAAATTTTCTTCTGCAATCGGTGTGCCGAGCCATTGCTTAAGTTCGGCCATCGTCTGAAAATCCGCGACCGTCATATGATAATGGTCCAAATAGTTTAGCAAATCATTCATTGTCCAGCCGATGCTGCTGAGGTACTGTTCAAGCTCCCGCTTGTCGACTTGCGCAAATGCGGGCGCGGCTCCGTGGGCGGTGGCAAAAAAGAAACATGTAATGATGGCAATGCAAAATCGTTTCATGCCGTTTTCTCCCTTCTTAAGCTGTATACATTGGTAGTATTTTCCGAACCTCTATGTCTTATGTATAAAAACAGAGGCAATCTGGGAAATGGGGCAAAAACGGCGCTGCTTTCCGATGTCTCAAGCCCACCGGACGGAGATCTGAAAAACATATAAAAAAGGCGGGCACGAAAGCGATGAACCGCTGTTCGTTCCGCCTCTTATGTATTGCTTAAACTTCGTTTCCCACCACTGCTTCTTGAAAATATGCCTGGTAGAGCGCGCGCACCGCATCGACTACGGCTTCTTCCTTGACGCCGAACATCATGCTAACTTCCGATGAACCTTGGTTGATCATTTCGAGGTTAATGTTTGCCTGCGCAAGCGCCGTAGTCGCCTTTGCCGCCATCCCGACGGCGCGCTCCATCCCTTCGCCGACGACCATGATCAGCGCAAGCCCGTGCTCAATATGAACTTCGTCGACTTTCAGCTCTGCTTGAATGCGGGCTAAAATGCGTTGTTCTTTTCCTTCTTTCAATTGGTTTGCCCGCAAAATCACAGACATGTTGTCAATGCCGGACGGAGCATGTTCATACGAAATGCCTTCATCCTCTAAAATTTGCAATAATTTTCGCCCAAAGCCGATTTCCCTGTTCATTAAATATTTGCTGATGTTAATGCTGCAAAATCCCGTATCGCTGGCGATGCCGGCAATCGGTTCGTCGAGATGGTTTCGTTTTGCGACAATCCAAGTGCCTGGGGCAGCGGGGTTATTCGTATTTTTCACACAAACAGGAATGCCCGCTTTATAAACCGGTTCCAGCGCTTCGTCATGGAACACGGAAAACCCCGAATACGAAAGCTCGCGCATTTCCCGGTATGTAATTTCTCTTAACTGACGCGGATTTTCGACAATGGAAGGATTGACGCAATAAATCGAATCGACGTCCGTAAAGTTTTCATATACGTCCGCTTTCACCCCGGCTGCCACAATCGATCCGGTGATATCCGAACCGCCGCGCGGGAATGTGACAATATTCCCTTCCGGCGAGTAGCCGAAAAATCCGGGAATCACTAACACGCCGTGCCGGTTTCGCAAATGGTAAAGCTTTTCATACGATTCCGGCAAAATTTGCGCATTCCCCGGTTCATCCGTAACGACAATTCCCGCTTCCCGCGGGCTGACATAGCTTGCCTCCAGCCCGATCTCCTGCAAATAAAGCGCCATCAATCGCGCATTATGGTCTTCCCCGCTCGCTTTGATGGCATCCAGCAAACGGCTTGGATTATCGCGGTATTCGTTCATTTTCCAGTGCAAGTCGTTTTTCAATTCTGCCAAAAACTCGTCTGCCGGCAATTCGAGTTCCTTGGCGATTTCCGCATATCGCTTTACTACCGCTTGGACGATTTCGTCACACGTTTTTCCGGCCATGACGGCTTGCGCCAACTGGATAAGAATATCGGTTATTTTTATGTCATCTTTAAATCGCTTTCCGGGAGCTGACACGACAATAATGCGGCGCTCCACGTCAGAGTTGATGATATGAGCCACTTTCCGGAACTGCGTGGCGCTTGCAACCGAGCTTCCGCCAAATTTTGCTACTTTCATTCCCCCATAACCCTCTCTGTCAGAAAAATCTCTTATATTTGTCTATCATACCACACTTTTTCATAAATGGCGTCATTATTTTTGATGAATTCTGACAACAATATTGCTACGGTGCCAATGGTGCGAACCGCCGCCGCGTCAACGCCGGCCATCCTCCTCAATTTTTTGCGCGACATTGCCGCGTTGCACATTCGCAATTCCTTCTTTACATACGCCGTACGGAAGCCACGAACAGTTGGCGCATAAGTAGTCCAAATCATCCGGGCGCACTTTTTGCGCTGTCCGCTGCACTAATTCCGATTTTAAATAAACGCCGTTTTCTTCAATTCCTAAATGACGGATCACTTTTTGATCCATCGAAAGGACATGTTCGTTCGAATCCGGGGCCGCCTGGCATGCCGTTTCCCCGTGATGCGGACACGCCATGCACGCATCGTCGAGCGCGGCCACGACTTGGATCAGAAAATCTTGCTCTTCATCGCGAATTTTCGCCACCACTTCCCGCATTTTTTCGACAAACGCCGGGCTGTATCCCATCCCGCGAAATCCATGGACACATAATAAATGATGGCCTCGCAACCGCAGCGGCTTCATCGTTTCTCTCCTTCCCTTTTCTGTTAGTTCCATCTTACTGAAAGAAATGCGATTGTACAACTCGAAAACAAAACGGGCATTTGACGGATCGTTAACAAACATGGCATTCTTAAATTACAACAGTGATTGAGAAAGGAATTGTTGCTCATGAACATGACAAAAGAAGAAGTCGCCCGTGCATTGTCCGTGCTTTTTCATGAATTAACCGCGCATTGGACGAAAGAAAAAATTCACTCGGATGTGCTTGAAACGATTATGAAATTGCGAATCGAATCAGCCGGCGTGGAGGAATATATGCACGGATTAATTGCGAACGTGGCATTCGCGACAGAATCATCATATGCCTTGCAGCAAGTGCTGGGAACGATGCTGCAGGAACAATCCTTTCTTTCTCCAGCAGCGGTCGAGAAAATGATGAATGAAGCGCAAGCGCGAATCCGCGGGCATATAGCCGAACTCATTTCCCGCTATAAAACGCATTTCGAACAAATTCATGATAAAACGGAACGCAAAAAGCAGCTTGAACGTTCTTATAGCGCGCTGTTGATCGTCAATCGCATCAAAACAGATTTTTTGTTTCAGTTCATTCATGAAAGCAACCAAAACGCCGCAAAGCGGTTTTTTGCCGCAAATCCAAACGATGTGCTTGAAGCGTTCCATCATTTAAGCAGCGTTTATGCGAGCCGGTGGCTTGAAGGGCTTGAGCTGCATTACTAGACTCCCGCTTTTTATTTTGCATTACTAGATTCCTGTTTTTTTATTTTTATATATTTTTGAATAATTCTAAATTTTAATTTGACAAAATTCCCATATAATGATAATTTAATAATCGGGAGAAATTTTTCGCATCATTGACGCATATACTCCTTTTTGTAAGCGTGTACAAAAATACAAAGGGGGAATTTGGATGATTTACGCTCAACCTGGGCAACCTGGTTCGCTCATCACTTTCAAAAAACGCTATGAAAATTTCATTGGCGGCAAATGGGTTCCGCCGGTCGATGGCGAGTATTTTGAAAACATCTCTCCAGTCACCGGGAAACCTTATTGTGAAGTGCCGCGTTCCAAAGCAGCAGACATTGAGTTAGCGTTAGACGCTGCCCATGCCGCGAAAGACGCGTGGGGCCGCACTTCCCCTGCCGAACGCGCGCGAATCCTCAACAAAATCGCCGACCGCATCGAAGAAAACTTGGAAATGCTCGCTGTTGCGGAAACATGGGAAAACGGCAAGCCGATTCGCGAAACGCTGAATGCGGACATTCCGCTTGCCATCGATCATTTCCGCTATTTTGCCGGCTGCATCCGCGCAGAAGAAGGGACGTTAGCGGAAATCGACAATGATACAGTCGCCTATCACTTTAAAGAACCGCTTGGGGTTGTCGGGCAAATCATCCCATGGAACTTCCCGCTTTTAATGGCAACTTGGAAGCTCGCGCCAGCATTAGCCGCGGGAAACTGCGTTGTCCTGAAACCTGCAGAACAAACGCCAACTTCGATCCTCGTGCTTATGGAACTCATTGAAGATTTGCTTCCTCCAGGTGTTGTCAACATCGTCAACGGATTCGGCTTGGAAGCCGGAAAACCGCTCGCTTCAAGCAACCGCATCGCGAAAATTGCATTCACCGGTGAAACGACAACAGGGCGTTTAATTATGCAATACGCATCGCAAAACATTATCCCAGTAACATTAGAGCTTGGCGGAAAATCGCCGAACATTTTCTTCGAAGACGTTGCGGCAAAAGATGATGAATTTTTCGATAAAGCCATTGAAGGCTTTACGCTGTTCGCGTTAAACCAAGGTGAAATATGTACGTGCCCTTCCCGCGCTCTCATTCAAGAATCGATTTACGACCAATTTATAGAGCGTGCGTTAGAGCGCGTTAAACAAATAAAACAAGGCAACCCGCTCGACACGGAAACGATGATCGGCGCCCAAGCATCTTCGGAACAATTGGAAAAAATATTATCGTACATTGATATCGGCAAGCAAGAAGGTGCCGAATTGCTTATCGGCGGAGAACGCAACTTCTTAGAAGGAGACTTAAGAGACGGCTATTACGTGAAACCGACGGTTTTCAAAGGCCATAATAAAATGCGCATTTTCCAAGAAGAAATTTTCGGGCCGGTTGTCTCCGTCACGACATTTAAAGATGTCAACGAGGCGTTGGAGATCGCCAACGAAACATTGTACGGTTTAGGCGCCGGCGTCTGGACACGCGACATTAACACCGCTTATCGCGTTGGACGCGGCATCCAGGCAGGACGCGTCTGGACAAACTGCTACCACATCTATCCTGCGCACGCGGCATTCGGGGGCTATAAGTTATCCGGATTCGGCCGTGAAACGCATAAAATGATGCTTGAACATTATCAACAAACGAAAAACTTGCTTGTCAGCTATTCACCGAAAAAACTTGGGCTCTTCTAGTATTTCAAGGCAGCGTGTGTTTCACGCTGCCTTTCCTGCCTATTCATTCTTTAGGAGGGATGTACGATGAGTGACCAGCCAAAAGTGATCGCGACAGAAGCCGCTTTGGAGCTGATTGAAAAACTTAAGGCAAAATACGGGCCGCTTATGTTTCACCAATCGGGCGGGTGCTGCGATGGCAGCTCACCGATGTGCTACCCGCAAGGCGATCTCATCATCGGCGACTCCGACGTGCTGCTTGGAGAAATCGGCGGCTGCCCGTTTTACATTTCCAAAGCGCAATACGAATATTGGAAACATACGCAGCTTATTATTGACGTCGTTCCCGGGCGCGGCGGCATGTTTTCCTTGGAAGGCCCTGAAGGCGTCCGCTTTCTCACCCGTTCAAAAGTGTTCGGTTAGTTGATTTCAGCCATGGCAGTCCGTTTGTTCAACGAAAAAACGCCCCGGCCAATCGCAAAACCGCATGATCCTTCTTTTGGAAACACCATCTCCTCTATAAAAAAACTGCCGCGGAGTTCAGCTCTGCGGCAGTTCTTCGTTTTTGCCACTTGTTTGCAATGGCCGTTGTTTGTCAGACAGCTTGATTTTCTTCATCCCAAATACAAGCGCCGTTCCGCCGATGACAAAAATAAGACCAAACAGGAATACGGAATGAAGCGAATCGACGAGCGACTGTTTTAAAATCGGCACAAATGTCTCCCGCATTTGCGGCGGAATTTTCTCAAGCACCTCCGGGCTAAACAAAATGGAATAAAGCCCTTGCGGATCATCATGAATCATATGGGCAAACCGGTCTGCCATGCCTTTCGCCTGCGCCGGAAGCGACTGCAACACTGGCATGAAACGGTCATCCAAAAGCTGGCTGGAGCGATGGTTCATCACCGCACCTAAAATCGTCATTCCGAACGTCCCGCCGATCGAGCGGAAAAACTGGCTGGAGGAAGTGACAACACCAAGCTCCGACTTTGGAAAACTTTCTTGCAAAGCGAGTGTTAAAATCGGCATCACTAACCCCATGCCAAGCCCTAAAATGATCATATACAACGTGGCCGTCCATTTCGACGTATCCACGCCCATCGTGCTTAGTAAACTGAATCCGGCCGCCATAATGACCATGCCAATGAATATTTGTGATTTTACGCCGATTTTATAAACTGTCCGGCCGCCAACGATACTGCCGATAATCATTGTAATCATCATCGGCGTCATAATCGTGCCGGACTGGGTTGCACTCACTCCGATCACTCCTTGCATAAAAAACGGAACGAACATAATCGCCCCAAACATGCCGACACTCATTAAAAAGCCAATTCCATTAAGCACGATAAAGGTGCGGTGACGGAATAAATGCATCGGCAAAATCGGTTCTTCTGCTTTCATCTCCACGAATACAAACACGGTTAAAAAGACAAGCGCCACCGCAAACAGCGCCACGATTTGCCATGATGCCCATTCGTACTTATCTCCGCCAAATGTCAGCGCCAAAAGCAGGCTGACCACGCCGACAATCATTGTAAACATTCCGGCAAGATCAAATTTCACTGGCCCTTCCGCTTTATATTTGCTCAATCCCATCGCAATAAAAATGGTGGCTAAAATCCCGATCGGAAGATTAATATAAAATACCCAGCGCCAATTCAAATGGTCGACGATAAAGCCACCGATTTGCGGGCCTAATACCGAGGCAAGGCCGTATAATGCCCCAAAAACTCCTTGCCATTTCGCGCGTTCTTTTCCGGTAAACACATCCCCGATGACGATCATGGCCATCGGCATCATAATTCCCCCGCCGATTCCTTGCAGCCCGCGGTAAATGACGAGCTCTGTCATTTTATCCGCCATGCCGCAAAGGGCGGAGCCAACCATAAAAATGACGAGTCCTGTCACATAAATGACCCGTCTGCCTAATAAATCCGCAAGTTTTCCGGCAATCGGCACAACCGCCGTTGATGTGAGCATATAAGCGGTCGTCAGCCATGTCATCAATTTTAACCCGCCGAGCTCCCCGACAATGCGCGGCATCGCCGTTCCGACGATCGTTCCGTCCAATGCCCCAAAAAGCATGGCAATGATAAGACCCGTAATTAATATATTCCGATGGCGAATGGTACTCGATTGCATTGCTAATTCATTTTCTTTTTCCATTTCCGTCTCTCCCATCTATTCGTTGTCATATATTGTTGAACGGCTTTAGCCAACGATGCTAAATCATCGGCGAACGCCGGAATATGCTGTTTTTCGATATATAATAAAATCCCTTGTACGACATATTCCTTCGGTGCCGACTCTTCATTCATTAACTCTGCTTCAAGCGCATCAAGCGCGGCATGAATCTTGTGCTGCACCTTTTTATCGAGCGAAAGGGATAAAAGCTTTTTTTGCAAATGGGCAATGTGGGCGCTAATCTTTTCTTGCAATATGCGCCACTCTTTTTCTTCCAGCTCCATCAACGGTTTTAACATTTCTTTATTTAAAATTGGCGCTTCTTCATGCGAAAAACTCGCAATGATCGCATCCAAACGCCGCACGAGAAAACGCGCCAATTCTTCGGCGTGCAGCTTATTGGCCTGCAAAAAGACACAAAACATATATTGGCGGATCATGCCATTAAGCATCGTTGCCACATCAAACACGTACCGCTCTATCTCTGTTCCGTATACTTCGATGAGCCGGTCGCAATACCATGAAAAGATGTACGTTTGCTGCTTCAATAAATAATGGTGAATATCGCTGCTAATTTTCGGAAATTGTTCTGTCATCATCATTTGCAAAAAGTCCTTATGCTCATGCATATTCGCAAAATGCGCAGCGATTTGCTGAATAAACCGCTCTTTTTCCGAACCGCTATCTTGCGGAATGGCGGTGAAGCTTGCCAGCATTTTTTCAAAATAGTGCTGAATGATGGCGAGCATCAAGTCTTCTTTGGACGAAAAATGATGATAAAACGCTCCTTTCGAAATTCCCCACGCATCGACAATATCTTGAATCGATGTCGAATAGTATCCTTTTTCCGCAAACAGCTTCATCGCCGTTTCGATAAATTGCACGCGCCGCTCGTTTGTCATCGCCTTGTTTCATCTCCTATCCCGCCAACTATTTCCATGCATTTCCGGTACGATGGCAGCAGCACACGCGGCTTCACCAGCTCCGCGCGCACGCCCCGCTGCAAAAGCCATTGGACAATTCGCCGATAATCCGTTTCTTTTTTCATTGGACTCCGCTCCTAACGGTAATATGACTTAACGGTCAAAAATATTATAAAACACCATTATATATTTATCAAATTATTTTATTTATAACAAAATTATAAATAACTTATGACCTGTAAGTCATAAAAATAATAAAAAAGACCGCCTGTTTGAACAAGCGGTCAGCAGATCATGGCGCCAACGCCTGCTCAGCGAGAGCCAGCGCCCCGCAGATGCCGGCATTATCGCCAAGACCAGGAAGCACAATATATTGATCGATATCATGCAAAACTGCTTCTTGCTGAATGTACCCGTTCAACAATTCCTGAACGTTGCGGCGGATGCTTGGCAACAGCTGTTTTTGCTTCATGACGCCGCCGCCGATAATCACTTTTTCCGGCGATAAAATTAAAATGTAGTTGGCAATCGCCTGCGCCAAATAAAACGCTTCTAACTCCCAAACTTCTGCGCGGCCGGCCAGTTCCGCGCCTTTTTTCCCCCAGCGCTTTTCAATCGCCGGTCCGGACGCCATTCCTTCCAAGCAATCTCCATGATATGGGCAGACGCCGGCAAATGCATCTTCTGGATGGCGGCGGACGAGAATGTGCCCCATTTCCGGATGCATGAGGCCATGGAGCAAGCTGCCTTCCACAATCGCCCCGACGCCAATTCCCGTTCCGACAGTAATATAAATGCAGCTTTGCAGCCCTTTCGCGGCACCCCAGCGCCGTTCCCCAAGCGCTGCCGCATTGACATCGGTATCAAAACCGATCGGCACGGAAAAATGCCGTTTCATTTCGCCGACAAAATTGAAATTCACCCATTTTTGTTTCGGCGTGCTCGTAATATAGCCATATGTCGCACTGCCGGGGCGCAAATCAATCGGGCCGAACGAACCGATGCCGATGGCCTCTAATTCATATTGTCGAAAAAACTCGACAACATGGCGCATCGTTTCTTCCGGTTCCGTCGTTGGAAACATCACTCTCTCTTTTATCTTTCCATTCCGGTCCCCGACAGCGCACACAAATTTCGTGCCGCCGGCTTCAATCGCTCCAAGATACACGCGCTTTTCCCCGCTTTCTTTTCGATGATTTCCACTTTCATTGTATCATAACGCCTTGCGCCATTAGCGGCAGACATTCTTAAAAATTAATTAACACGGGAAGCCTTCCTTCATAAGCCAATGGCGATTTTCCCTCTCCCTTGTTTTTCTGATTCATTTTCATGATGTTCTTATGTGCTTTGATCACTTTCCTTTGCTTTTTTCCGCTGATAAGCTATCCATAGGCCTTCACCAAACCCGCGCCGGCCTTTCCAGCTGGCCGCCTCCCTGCCCGCGGCAGCCTACTGCACGGCGCCCGCTCCATAAAAAACCGCCATTTAACAGCCATGTGAAGCCATTTCAAGGAAGTTCACCGCACGGATGCGCGGCAAGATGACAAAAAATATTCATTTTTGCGGCGATATTGACAGTAAATAAATATGGTGATATGATTACGAACATAAAACACACTAATCCAATATGATTTATTTGTTTTGTTCATGGGATCAACCCGCAGAAAGGAGCAAATGATATGAGCAACGTCGTCATTATCAACGGAAATCCTTCTTTGACATCCAGACTTAACGGAATGATTCAATACGTCGAACAACGATTGGCGCAAGCAGGCATTGAAATCGGGCACATCCGAGTCGCGGAATTGCCCCCGGAAGATTTAATTAAAGCAAAATTCGATAGTGAAGCCATTTTGCACGCTAACAAAAAAGTCGAAGAAGCAGACGGCATCATTATCGCGAGCCCAGTGTATAAAGCGGCGTACACAGGAGTATTGAAGACATATCTTGATTTGCTTCCGCAAAAAGGGTTGTCGGGGAAAATCATTCTTCCGCTGTTTATCGGCGGCACAATCGCTCACCTTTTGTCGATTGACTATGCATTGAAACCTGTACTATCCGCATTGGGAGGCAGATATATCCTCGGGGGAGTGTATGCGGTCGATACATGGATCACCCGGAATGAACAAGAAGGGTATAGCCTGTCCGAAGAGCTGATCCATAGATTGGATGAGGCAGCTGCCGAATTCGCTGATTTACTCCAGCGAAAAAATTAATTGCCGACCGACAAAATCATTCTTTTTCCGCTAAGGGGGCATCTATTTTTCAGAATTTATTTAATTTTAAATTCCGCAAACATTGATTATTCTTTCACATGTCGCTAATGTTGGCGATTCTAAATCGCTGGTGATTCCCCCGGCAACTACCACCCACTCGCGCTTGCTTCCGGAAGAGCAGCTTCAGGCCGGTGTCACTCCTGAGCAGATTCGTTTATCCATTGGTTTAGAAGACGTTGACGATATTATCGCCGATATTGAACAGGCGCTTTCCGAAGTGCGCACAAAACATTTTTGAGGTGATAGATGGCAGATTGACCATTCTGTGGCAATCTGCATTTTTCTATATCCGCGTTAAGGGGGCGATACCATGGACTTAAGAACGATCAAGACATTTAAAACCGTTGTTAAATACGGGAGTTTCCAACGGGCAGCGGAAGAATTAAACTATGCCCAGTCCACTGTTACTACTCATATCAAAAATTTAGAAGACGAGTTAGGCGTTACTTTGCTGAAAAGAGGCAAAACATTGCAGCTGACAGAAGCGGGAAGATTGTTAAGCGAAAAAGGAGAATTCCTCTTAAAAGGCTTTGAAAATCTCCAAAGTTCACTACAAGAATTGGTGCAAGGCGAATCCGGAATCATAAGAATCGGTGTGATGGAACCAACAGCAAGCTACCGGTTGCCACCCCTATTAGCCTCGTTCAGAAAAAAATATCCAAAAATTCAACTTAACATTCAAATTCATAGCAGCCAGTCTTTGGTGGAGATGGTTATGAAGGATGAAGTTGACTTAGCTATTTGCACGGCTCCCGAAACGGCGACAAATACCGTCTTTGATCCGCTGTTTTCAGAAGAAGTGGTGCTGTTAGTCCCAGTTGAACATCATCTCAGCCAAAAAGAAACCATTTATTTGGAAAATTTAAAAAATGAACAACTGCTGATGACCAGCTCTTCGTGCCCCTTCCGTAATAATTTGGAAAAGAAAATGATTGAATTAGGCATTAACCCTGTCTATGGAATTGAAATCAGCAATATGCTTGCCTTAAAGCATTATGTGCAGTCTTCGTTAGGAATCGCAGTAGTTCCCCGGATCACAGTGAACAATCCTCCTGAAGGCACTGTCATAAAACCAATTGCCGATTTTCGTAAAGGGTTAACCGTAGGCATTCTGAGAAATTCTGAAAGGTTTTACAATAATAAATCCATTGAAAGATTGATGGATGTTCTTTATGCGAATTTGGCAGGCAGCCGCGAAAAACAAGACTTATAAGTTTCTCTTCATTTTTTTTGAACGATTTCTTCTATTTTTTCAATTATACAAATAACCAAAATAGAGTTATAGTATTTAATAAATACTAATCATATGTATTTACTTGGATATAAAACAGAAAAAAGGAGGTTCAATGAGATCCATGATCATTGCTTTAGTATTAGATCATGATGAAAATATTGTGCCCATCATTGATGGAACGATTGTCCGAATCTACGACACAGAATCAGGAAAATATCAAGATTATCCGAATCCAGCGCTGCATTTGAAAGAAGGACGGCGCGGAGCGGTCTTGCGTTTTGCCCAAGAAAAAGGAGCGGCCGTTTTCGCTTCCCCTCCTAAAACGTTTTGTGAGCTTTCCTATGCGAAAGCCCAGGAAAATCACATTCAATTTTGCCAGCTCGATGGACCAATAACGTTCGATGCTTTTCAGGAACTCTTCAACAATGGAAAAATTCTTATAAAAGATCACCTTCCCGCTCAAGAAATTGTTCCAAGCTAGCTAAATAAAACGCCAGCCAGCATAGGAGGAGAAGAATATGCCCGAAACAAGCGGTGTAGAGCTAAGTATTCATCAATTGGAGAAATCGTTTGGCCATTTACACGTTTTACGCAAGATTGATTTGCAAATAGCCTCGGGGGAATTTGTGGCGATTGTCGGGAAAAGCGGTTGTGGAAAAAGCACATTACTTAGGCTCATTGCCGGGCTGGAAAAAGCAACTTCTGGAGAAATCAGGCAAAATGGAAAAATAATTAAGGAGTTAAATCCTCAAGCACGAATCATGTTCCAGGAAGCGCGTTTACTGCCTTGGAGATCGGTTCTTGAAAATGTCGGAGTTGGGCTTCGTCTCCAAAAAGATTGGAAGCAACGAGCAATTTGGGCATTGAAACAAGTCGGTCTAGAAGAACGGGCGCACGACTGGCCTTCCGTTTTATCAGGGGGGCAAAAGCAACGAGTTTCGCTGGCAAGAGCGCTCGCCGCTCAACCGCAATTATTATTGCTGGATGAACCGTTAGGAGCTTTGGATGCTTTAACTCGCATGGAAATGCAGGCACTGATTGAGGAGATTTGGCAGCAGCAAAAATTCACGGCATTATTGGTTACCCATGATGTCAATGAAGCGATTACTTTAGCCGATCGTGTTGTTTTAATCGAAAAAGGAACGATAAAAATGGATTTGCCAATTCCTCTCCCGAGACCCCGGAACCGGTCTGACTCCGCTTTTATCGAATTAGAAGAAAAAGTTTTGGCACATGTATTGGAAAAAACATCATTGAAAAAGGAAACAGAGAATCTTAAAAGCGTCGCGAATGAATAGCCGCTATGATCTGCTGCGTTTTTGTTCCATTGGCAAGTTCCCAGTTTGTGCACCGAAGCGGCGCCGGACGATGACAAATAAAACTATTCATAATATTGGAGGAATGTTATATGGTCGAATTTATCACAATGGCCCCAACATCAGGAGACAGTACACTTGTTGGGTTAGCCAATAACTCGTCAAAACTGAATAGCTGGACAGGAACAGATGAAAATGCAGAACGCCCCCCTACCCAAGAATATATTAAAGCGATTGCCCAGGCTGCTGAAAAAGGCGGATTCTCGACGCTTTTACTGCCGACTGGCACAGGATGCCTTGATTCTTTAGCCGTTGCTGCCAATTTAATCGCCTATACAAGCAAATTAAAATTCCTATTTGCAATCCGCCCTGGTTTTATTGCACCTGCTACCTTTGCCAAACAATTTGCCACTGTGGATTATTGGTCAAATGGAAGAGCCTTGGTGAATATTGTTACCGGAGGTTCGCCGGTCGAGTTAGCCAGCGAAGGGGATTATTTAGATCATGATACCCGTTATAAGCGGACACGCGAATACATGCAAATATTAAAAAAACTATTTACTGAAGAAAGCGTTGATTACGAAGGGGAATTTTTTACATTAAAAGGAGCCTCATTATTTCCAAAACCAGTAAAAACACCGCTAATCTATTTTGGCGGGGCATCAGAAATCGCCAAAGAAGTCGCGGCGGAAGAAGCGGATGTTTACATGATGTGGGGGGAAACTTTTGAAAATACAAAACAAAGACTTGAAGAAATGAAACAGAGAGCAGCCAAACATAACCGGACGCTGAGTTATAGCGTTTCGTTTCAAGTCATCCTCGGGAACACGGAAGAAGAAGCATGGGAAAAGGCGAACAAGCTGATAAGCAAAGTGTCAGCATCCATATTAGCAAAAAAAGAGGAAATGATTGCGAAAGGAGATTCTATTGGCGCAAAACGCCTGCATCAACTTATGGAAAGCAGCAAAGAACGTAACTTCAAAATCGGTCCGAATTTATGGGCGGGACTGACTCAAGTTTTATCCGGAAATTCTATTGCCCTTGTCGGCACTCCTGAGCAAATCGCTGAACGGATTGTCGAACTGGTGGAATTAGGGTTCGACAAAGTGTTGTTAAGAGGCTTCCCTCATTTGGAAACGATTGAGCAATTAGGAGAGCTAGTCATTCCAAAAGTGAGAGAAAAACTCGCACAAAAACAGCTTGTCAAATGACCTTTCATGATACGGATTTCCTGTTGATGTATCAAACAAAATACTAATGGATTGGAGAATAGATCATGAGGTCCATGAAGCGGAGCAAGCATATTCTTTGGATCATTCACTTCCTCGTATTTTCCCTTTTACTGTCATCCTGCGGGAAAGCGGAAGAAACGGGCGGGAAAAACAAAGAAATTCATATTGGATATCAAAAAAATGGCACTACCTTATTGTTAAAACATAAACAAGAACTGCAAAAAGAGTTGGAAAAAGAAGGATATAAAGTAACATGGTCAGAGTTTAACACCGGAAGCTCGATCCTTGAAGCCTTAAATGCTGGAAGTATTGATTTTGCTGGCGCAGGGGACATACCGTCCATCTTTGCGCTGGAGAAAGGCAGTAATTTTAACTATATTGCCAGTGAGCCATCGTCTCCGTCTTCAGAGGGAATATTGGTGAGAAAGGATTCGGGCATTCAATCACTGGAAGATTTAAAAGGAAAAAGAATCGCCTTTAATAAGGCTTCCATCGCTCAATATTTATTAACAAAAGCTTTAGATTCAGCAGGTTTATCGATGGATGATGTCGAGCCGGTGTACCTGAATCCTCCTGAAGCAAGCATTGCTTTTGAACAAGGCGAAGTGGATGCGTGGGTCGTATGGGATCCTTATATGACGGTGGCCGAAAGCAAAGGACACATCATTTTAAAAGATGCAACTGGAATTGTTCCGTATCGGACTTTTTATTTCAGCACTCCTGAAATAGCGAAAGAACATCCCGAAATAGTCAAAAAATTTGTGGAACATTTATCTAATATAGGAAAACAAATTAATCATGACCCTACCGAAGCTGCCGCGCTGCTGCAAAAAGCCACCAATATCCCGGCGGAAACGTGGGAGAAAGTATTAAACAATAAAAAGTCGGATGTTCACTTTATGGATGAAAAAGCTGTGCGTGATTTGCAAACAGAAGCAGATGATTTGTTAAAAATCGGGCTTATCAAAAAACAAGTGCAGATCGAAGATTACGTATGGTATCCAGAGAAATAAAGAAAACGGATGAGGAGAGAAAATATCGATGAAAAAAATAAGGAAAATCTACGATCAGATTGCTCCATGGATAGTTCCCATTCTGCTATTGATTGCTTGGCAACTATTCTCTGCAATCGGGTGGATTTCAGAAAGAGTATTGCCATCTCCTCTTGAAGTCTTATTAGCGGCAATAACGTTGACGAAAAATGGAGAGTTATTCACGAATATAGGAGTCAGTTTTACCCGTGCTTTTATTGGATTCGTGATTGGAGGCGGAATCGGATTAATTCTTGGATTATTAAATGGAATCTATCCTGTAGCGGAAAAGTATTTAAATACGACGATTCAAATGTTTCGCAATATTCCGCATTTAGCCTTAATTCCTATCGTTATTTTATGGTTTGGTGTCGGAGAGGAAGCAAAAATTTTTCTCGTAATCATTGGTGTATTTTTCCCAATTTATATTAACACTTACCATGGCGTCATTTCCGTTCCAAAAGATTTGATTGAAATGGGAAAAGTATATGGTCTGTCTAAGTGGATCTTGTTTTCCAATGTGATTTTCCCTAGTGCACTGCCTTCCATTTTAGTTGGTTTGCGTTACGCCCTTGGCGTCATGTGGCTGACGCTGATTGTCGCTGAAACTGTGGCAGCAAGTTCCGGAATCGGATATATGGCGATGAACGCCCGTGAATTCATGCAATTGGATGTGGTGGTGTTATCCATCTTGTTATATGCCCTGCTCGGCAAGCTGGCAGACTCGCTGGCAAAATGTTTAGAACGATACTTTCTTAAATGGAATCCGGCATATCAAAAAAAGTAAACATGGAAAGAGCTGGAGGGGATTTGAACAATGAAAAAAAAGCAAATGAAATTGGGCGTGTTTCTCATGGGAACAGGCCACCATATCGCATCTTGGAGACATCCTCATGTTCAAGCTGATGGATGTGAGGATTTCGCCTTTTTTCATAAAATAGCCAAAATAGCGGAAAAAGGAAAATTAGATATGCTGTTTTTAAGCGACGGGCTGTCTTTTAATGAACTTTCGCATCCGGCGGAATTAGTGAGATTTGAACCTATCACGTTATTGGCTGCGCTGTCTGTTGTCACCTCCCATATCGGGCTGGCGGCAACAGCGACGACCACCTATAACGAACCTTTCCATATCGCGAGAAAGTTTTCCTCGCTCGATCATTTAAGCAAAGGAAGAGCCGCATGGAATGTGGTGACTTCATACTATGAAGACGAAGCGAAAAATTTCAGCCAGGACGCTCATTTAGACCATCATCTTCGTTACGAGCGGGCAAAAGAATTCGTGGAGGTGGTGAAAGGACTGTGGGACAGCTGGGAAAAGGATGCACTCGTCCGCGATAAACAATCAGGCGTTTATTTCGATCCTAAAAAGCTGCATCCGTTAAACCATAAAGGCAAATATTTTTCTGTAAAAGGCCCGTTGAACTCTTCCCGCTCCCCGCAAGGAAGGCCAGTCCTTATCCAAGCAGGGTCATCGGAAGACGGAGTCAATTTTGCCGCACAAATTGCAGACGTGATTTTCACCGCGCAACAAACATTGGAAGAAGCTCAGCATTTTTATCGAAAAGTGAAAAAGAAAGCGGCGGAATTCGGCAGAAATCCTGATGAAGTGATTATTATGCCCGGTGTTTCTCCATATATAGGCAATACAGAACAAGAAGCAAGAGAAAAATACGAACAGCTGCAAGAGCTTATTGTTCCTGAAATCGGCTTGGCTTTTCTGTCTGACTACTTAGGGGGCATCGATCTTTCTCGCTACTCATTAGATGATCCTTTGCCAGACGAAATTCCAGAAACCAATGGAAATAAAAGCAGAAGAAAGTTAATCATTGATCTTGCAAGAAGAGAAAACTTAACGATCGGGGAGCTTTATAAGCGCATTGCCGGCTCGCGGGGGCACCGGATCATTTTCGGAACGCCAGAGCAAATCGCAGATCAGTTAGAAGAATGGATCATCCATGAAGGAGCCGATGGCTTCAATCTGATGTTCCCGTATTATCCTGACGGCCTATCTGAATTTGTTGACCAAGTGATCCCGATCCTTCAAGAAAGAGGATTGTTCAGAAAGGAATATGAAGGAACAACGTTACGGGAACATCTTGGATTGCCTGAGCCTGAATCAAGATATTCTCCGGCGCCCAGCCAATGAAACGGTAGCGCACGTTTGCCCGGGCTGCTAACGCGGAAACACCGCTACCGGCAAACGCATCCTTAAGGCGCAATGGAAGAACGCCGGAGGCTTGGCAATGTTAAGAAATTCGCAAAGCAGCGGAACAAGTTTTCTTCTGCCCCTTTTCAACTGGGCGCACGCGAAAGAATGCATTGCCGGTCAAAAATACAAGAAAGGAGAAATCATGTTGAGCATCGCAAGCAAAAAAAACCACCGCTCTTATTTATCTGACGAACTGTCAAGAAAGTTTGTCCAAAATGAACGCCAAGAATTTCTTTTACATCTTGCATCAGAACTTGCCGAACAATTTCACAAAACCGCCGACATTATAGACCAAGAAGGAAGATTCCCGTTTGAAAATTTCCAAAAATTAAAGGATTGCAATTACCAATCACTAACCATTCCTAAGCAATATGGCGGAGAAGAAATTTCACTTTATGAATTTCTTCTTATGCAAGAGCGGTTAAGCCAAGGAGATGCTTCCACCGCCTTGTGCATCGGGTGGCATCTTGGGGTTATTTATGATCTCAGGGAAAGACAAACATGGGACAGCGAAAAATTTAAATGGCTTTGCCATGAAGTTGTTCAAAATAAAGTGCTCATCAACCGGGTGGCAACAGAGGACGGAACAGGAAGTCCAACAAGAGGCGGAAAACCTGAAACGGTAGCGGTCAAAAGAAACGGCAAATGGGTGATTACGGGCAGAAAATCCTTTGCGTCTATGGCGATAGCTCTTGATTATTCATTAGTAACAGCCACCATTCAGGAATCAGGGAAAGTCGGATCTTTTTTAGTTGACCATCGCCTTCAAGGGGTTAGCGTCGAAGAAACTTGGGATATGATTGGAATGCGAGGCACGCGGAGCGATGATCTGGTGCTGGATCAAGTGGAATTGCCAGAAGATGCGCTGGTGGAATTGGATCAATTGGAATCGCCAAAAGGCAATATGGGGAGAGCATGGCTGCTTCATGTTCCGGCCTGCTTCCTTGGAATTGCGATTGCCGCAAGAAATTATGCCATTTCCTTTGCTTCTGAATATCAGCCGAATAGCCTGCCCGGCCCAATCAAAGATGTTCCAGAGGTGCAAAGAAAAATCGGCGAGATGGATTTAGAGCTGTTAAAAGCAAGACATACTCTTTATTCCGTCGCACACCGGTGGGATACGTACCCGGAAAAACGCATGGAAATGAGCGGAGAATTGGCGGCAGCGAAGCATATTGCCGTCAATAGCGCCAATAAGGTTGTTGATTTGGCGATGAGGATCGTAGGAGCCAGAAGCCTGCAAAAATCCAGCCCGTTGCAACGGTATTACAGAGATGTCAGAGCCGGGCTCCATAATCCGCCAATGGATGATGCCGTTATTTCGTTACTCGCAAAGCAAGCATTGCAAAGTTTCCATTAAACCGATGTGCTCCACAACATTTCTCTTCCACCAGTGCTTAAGAATGGCCAAACCCCTGCAAACGGGAGGGAAAAGGGATGATCGAAATAAAAAATGTAACAAAAATCTATTCGATGAAAAAAAAGCAAGTGGTCGGCGTCGACAACATATCGTTAACCATTCAAGACGGGGAGATTTTCGGCATCATCGGCTATAGCGGCGCCGGCAAAAGCACGTTGCTGCGCTGCTTAAACCTTCTGGAACGCCCGACATCCGGCCAAGTCATCATCGATGGTGTCGATTTAACGTCATTGAACGACAAGCAGCTGCGGCAGGCCCGTTTAAAAATCGGCATGATTTTCCAGCATTTTTATCTCATCAGCTCCAAAACGGTGTTTGAAAATGTCGCCTTTGCCTTAAAAGCAGCAAAAAAGCCAAAAGAGGAAATTGAAAAACGAGTCAATGAATTGCTTGAAATGGTCGGGCTTTCCGATAAACGGGACGCATACCCTTCCCAGCTCAGCGGCGGGCAAAAGCAGCGGGTCGGCATCGCCCGGGCGCTTGCGAACGATCCGACTGTCCTTTTATGCGACGAAGCAACATCAGCGCTCGACCCAAGCACAACGAAATCGATTTTAGCGTTGTTGAAAAAAATCAACCGCGAACTTGGCATCACGATCGTGCTGATAACCCATGAAATGGAAGTCGTCAAAGAGATATGCGACCGCGTCGCCGTCATGCAAAACGGGAGAATCATCGAATTAGGAACTGTATATGATATTTTCACCAATCCGCAAGAAGAATTAACCAAGTCCTTTATCAACAGCGTTTTGCGCTTTGAAATCCCGGATCATCTGCTGCAGAAGCGGACGGGAACGATGGTGAAAATCCACTTCAAAGGAGAGATCGCCGAGGAAGCGGTCATTTCTGATATGTTGCAATCCTTTAAGGTAAAAGGAAATATTTTGCACGGAAAAATTGAGTATATTCAAGAAATACCGCTTGGCATTTTTGTCATGGAACTGATTGGCGAACAAGAAGAGATTCAGCGGGCCATTGACTACATTTCGCAACGAACAAACGCGCTGGAAGTGATCGCCTATGCTGCTTGATGCGCTGATCCGCTTAATTCCGGAATTGAACAAAGCGTTTTTAGAGACGATTTATATGGTGGCGATCTCCCTTTTTGCCGCGGTTGTCGCCGGCCTTCCATTAGGAATTCTTCTTTTCGTCACCGACCGCGGCCTGTTTTTAGAGAACATAGCAGTCAAATCTGTCCTTGGTTTTATTGTCAATATGATCCGCTCGATACCATTTATCATCTTGCTCGTCGGGCTGCTGCCGCTCACGAAACTGATTACGGGAACAACGATCGGCCCCACCGCTGCTTCTGTATCTTTATCGGTCGCTGCCGTTCCGTTTTTTGCAAGAATTGTTGAAACATCATTGCGGGAAATCGAAAAAGGGGTGATCGAAGCGGCGATCGCCGTCGGAGCGACACCGTGGATGATTATCAAAGATGTGCTTCTCCCGGAAACACGTCCCGGCATTGTGCATGGAATTACGATAACAACGATCAGTTTAGTTGGATATTCAGCGATGGCCGGAATTGTCGGCGGCGGCGGCATCGGCGATTTAGCGATTCGTTTCGGATATTACCGTTATGACAACACGATTATGATCACAACGATCGTTATTTTAATTTGCCTTGTCCAAATCATTCAGTTTATCGGCGACCGCATCGCCCGCTTGGTCGATAAACGGTGAGAGAGTCCGGAATATAAAAAACGACTAAGGTGGAGGATTGGCCAATGAAAGCACATAAAATATTATTTTCGTTCATTGCGCTAGCATTTCTTGTATTGTCAGGATGCTCAAGCTTGACGCAAAACACAAACAGCTCCGCAACGAAGACTATTAAACTTGGAGCGACAGCCGGACCGTATAGCGATCAAATAAAGAAAGTCATAAAGCCTTATCTCGAGAAAAAAGGATATAAAGTGGAACTCATTGAATTCAACGATTATGTCCAGCCTAATATCTCCCTAGACCAAGGTTCCATCGACGCAAATGTATTTCAAAATGAAGTGTATATGAAGAATTTTGAAAAAACCCGGAATATGGAACTTTATGAAGTGATCAAAATTCCGACTGTTCCTATTGGAATATACTACAAAAAAACATACATCATTAGACGAGATCAAAGACGGAACGACAATCGCCTTGCCTAACGAACCGGTAAATCAGGCGCGGGCTCTTACGATGCTTGAACAACTTGGATTGATCCAACTCAAAAAAGGAGTCGATCCGATAAAAGTATCGGAAAGGGATATTGAAAAATATCACAAAAAAATTGTTTTAAAACCTTTAGAACCAGCACAGCTTCCGCGCTCTCTCGGGGATGTTGATTACTCTTTAATCAATGGAAATTTTGCTATCTCATCCGGATTAAAATTGAAAGATGCAGTCGCATTAGAAAAAACGCCTCCTTACTATTTAAACGGAGTGACCGTGCGAGAGAAAGATAAAGATGCGGCGTTTGTGAAAGACATCGTGGAGGCTTATAAATCAAAGGAATTTAGAAAATTAATGAAAGAAGATGAAGAATACCAAGGCTATGCATGGCCTGATTGGTTTAAATAATGCAAATCTCTGTTCCGCAATTTTAAACCAAAGGGGAGGAAAAGAGTGTGGCAAAACAAATTATTTTAAATGCATTTGAAATGGCAAGTGCTATGCATAATTCACACGGATTATGGAAACATCCTGAAAGCAAGAGACAAAGAGGATATAAAGATATTGAATATTGGATTAAGATGGCAAAACTTTTGGAACGCGGCAAGTTTGATGCGGTCTTTTTCGCGGACGTGCTTGGCGTATATGATACATATCGTCAAAGCAAAGCCCCTTCAATACGCGACGGCCTCCAGTTCCCGGTTAATGATGCGTCATTGGTTATTCCGGTGATGGCAAGCGTTACGAAACATCTATCTTTTGCTTTGACGGTTAGCACTACTTACGAACATCCCTTTAATATCGCAAGACGTTTTTCCACCCTTGACCATTTGACGAAGGGGCGGATTGCCTGGAATGTTGTCACTTCTTATTTACCGAATGCAGCGCGGAACTTCGGGCTTCCTGAAATGATCAAGCATGATCAACGTTACGATATAGCGGACGAATTTCTGGAAGTCACATATAAACTTTGGGAAGGCAGCTGGGAAGACGACGCCTTCATAGAAGATAAACAGAACGGCATATTAATCGATCCAGACAAAGTACATGAAATCCATCATGCTGGAAAGTTTTTCGCTGTCGAAGGCCCGCATCTTTGCGAACCATCCCCGCAACGCACGCCAGTCATCTATCAAGCAGGCACTTCCGAAAGAGGCAGGGAATTTGCGGCCAAGCACGCGGAGTGCGTGTTTGTCGGAGGGCCAACGCCGGAACGAATAAAATACTATACTAATGACATAAAAAGACGCGCTGAAAAGTATGGCCGTAATCCGGATAATATCAAAGTGTTCGCTTTTCTAACGGTGATTGTCGGCAAAACAACAGAAGAAGCCGAACAAAAATTTGCGGAATTAAATCATTTGTGGAGCCCAGATGCTTCCAAAGCCCAATTTAGCGGAGCAAGCGGCTATGATCTGGCAGAATATGAAACAAAAGATTTAAATGCCCCTTTTGAATTTAAAAATACAGAGCACGGCCATTATAAAGCGGCTTCTCTTACAAAAGACGCCTCTAAAAAACTTTCGATAGGCGAAGCGCTAAACAAACTTGAGCAATTAGACCGGGAGTCTATCATTGTCGGAAATCCGGAAGAAGTCGCAGATGCCATTCAACATCGATTTGAAGAGTCAGGTGTGGATGGATTTAATCTGAACCATCTGATAACCCCTTCCAGCCTGGAGGATTTTATCGAATTGGTCATTCCGATCCTTCAAAAAAGAGGTCTATATAAGACGGAATACAAACCGGGAACGTTACGAGAAAAGTTATTTAATTACGGCAGCAGCTTATTGCCAGAAGATCATCCGGGCAGTGCTTATCGCAGCAATCGCAGCAAATCATTTATTGTGTAAAGAAAACTATACCGCACAAGCCTTCAAACAGCAAAAAAACAAAGGCGAGGAATGCCCTGCAATCATTTTGCTGAAGATTTCGTCAAGCCTTCCAAAGCAAAGAGCAGAGAGACGCCGGCGATGTTAAGATTACCGGAGAATATAGCGGAATTTTCCGGATCGTGTTGAATCATGGGGACTCTCTTATCCCCTGTTAACATTTGTTTTGCATTTACCTATGGAAGAAAAAATATTAGGATCAACCTCAATAAAAGCAGCAAAATCTTAGCTAAAACACCTTTATCAACAAACAAACCGCTGAAAATCAGCGGTTTGTTTGTTTACTGATCCGTTTTGAACCCATTCAAAAAGTGGCAGCAAAAAGCGTCAGCGAAGTTGGTTTCAATTCCTCATAGGTAAGATACAAACACGCATGGCGCGGGATTGCAGCGCATGTTATCAGCACGCGTTTCAATTCCTCATAGGTAAGATACAAACGTATAAGTGATGGCGCCGCTTGGATGTTTGTCATCCACGTTTCAATTCCTCATAGGTAAGATACAAACATATATTAAAAAGTGTAATATCATCTGCCAAAAATGGTTTCAATTCCTCATAGGTAAGATACAAACTCCCAAGCGCCTTTCCAATCACCTTTCAAGATAGCTGGTTTCAATTCCTCATAGGTAAGATACAAACTCTTCTCCTGTAATTTCCTTGTACTCAGCTAAAGTAAGTTTCAATTCCTCATAGGTAAGATACAAACGGTTACGGATTTGTAACGGAACTTGACCTCGCCAAGTTTCAATTCCTCATAGGTAAGATACAAACGACTAAAAACATACTAGAAAAAGCATTACGTCAATGTTTCAATTCCTCATAGGTAAGATACAAACAGTTGTTTGCTGAAACTTCTTTTTGTGATTTGGAAGCGTTTCAATTCCTCATAGGTAAGATACAAACATTTTGCGAACCATGTTTATTTTAGCCGAGCTGCTTTGTTTCAATTCCTCATAGGTAAGATACAAACTTTGCCTCCGGCTTTCTGCTGTTCCAAATAGCCTCGGTTTCAATTCCTCATAGGTAAGATACAAACCCCAAAAAATATTGATAAATCAATATGTTCCAGGAAGGCTAAATTCAGTATAAGCCATTTTGAAAATTCCGTCAATAGAGCGGATTGATGATGGCCGTAAGGATAAAGGGAAAAAAGAAATTGTCGTCGATCCCCTGGGATTTTTGCACGATTGGAGGTCGACGACAAACGGATCGCCTGCATAGCCCCGTCAGCTCTTAAAAGAAGAGGAATGATTTTTTCCGACAAACATTTTTCTTATGCTTTTGCTGGCATGCGTGATTATCCTTTTACCGAACCGGCCAATAAACCGCGAACGAAGTATTTGCCAAGAAAAATGTATACAAGCAAGGTCGGCAGCGCGGCTAGCAGCGCTCCTGCCATTTGCACGTTCCATTGCACAATTTGGCTGCCCGATAAGTTTTGCAGCGCGACCATAATCGGCTGCTGGGAAGATGTCGTGATCGTGACGGCAAATAAAAATTCATTCCATATATTCGTAAACTGCCAAATCGCTACGACGACAAACCCGGTAACGGACAATGGAAGCATAATGTAGCGGAAAATCCGCAAAAACCCGGCGCCATCGATTTTCGCCGATTCAATCATTTCATCCGGGATCGCCGCGTAAAAATTGCGGAACATCAGCGTCGTAATGGGAATCCCGTACACCACATGCACAAAAATGAGCCCCGGAATCGTATTATACAAACCAATTTCCCGCAAAAACTGAATCAGCGGAATCAAAATGCTTTGGTATGGGATAAACATGCCGAACAAAATGAGCGTAAAAATCGTATCTGCCCCTTTGAATTTCCATTTCGACAATACATAGCCGTTCAATGCCCCTAATATCGCCGACAATAATGTCGCCGGAACCACTAAATAAACGGAATTCCAAAAGTTCGGCGCCAATTTCGCAAACGCGGTTTGATAACTGCTCCAGTCGAAGGCGGACGGAAGCTTCCACATATCGGCGAGCGTCACTTCGTCCAGCGGTTTGACGCTTGTCACGAGCATCACATAGACCGGCATTAAGAAAAACAGGCTCATGAAGATGCAAATGGCATATAAAAACAGCCTCGACCATGCCCGTTGCCGCATCACGATCCCCCCTTCCGGCCGGAAATCAAGTATGGAACGATAAAAATGGCGACAGAAAGGAGCATGATCACCGCGATCGCCGCCCCGTTCGCGTAATAGTTGCCGCGGAATGTCGTTTCAAACATATATACCCCCGGCACATCGGTGACAAAGTTCGCCCCCGGGCCGGTCATCGCGTAAATCAGATCAAAAATTTTCAGCGAAATGTGGGCCATAATGATGATGACGCTGACCGTAATCGGCCGCAGCAACGGGATAATAATTTTGCGGTAAATTTGCAGCTCCGTCGCGCCGTCTATCCGCGCCGCCTCGCGCACTTCTTCCGGAATCGCCCTTAATCCGGCCAAATACATGGCAACAGCAAATCCCGTCATTTGCCATACCGCGGCAATCACTACCGCCACGATGGCCACCGGCACGCCAAATTCGATTTTTCCTAAATGAAATCCGCCGAAAATGGTGGTATCGGTGTACCACTTCGAATCAAAGCCAATCTTTTTTAAAAATAAGTTGACACCTGTTGACGGGTTCAGCAGCCATTGCCAGACAACGCCTGTCACTACAAACGATAATGCCATCGGGAAAAAGAAAATATTGCGGAAAAGCGATTCGCCGCGCAGTTTTTGATCCAGCAAAACCGCCAACAGTTGGCCAAGCACAATCACCACGCCGATAAACAAGATTGTAAACACAAGTGTATTGCGCAAATCGGCTTGGAAGCGGAAATCATGAAATAAATAGACATAGTTTTTCAACCCGGCAAACGATAAATCAGGGACAAGCGAATTCCAATTGCTGAGGGAAACATATCCCGTCCAGCCGATAAAGCCATAGACGAAAATAAAAATAAGCACCACCGATGGCGTGAGAAATGCGATCGCAAGCCAATGGTCCGCCGTCCATTTCCGTTTTTTCCGCGGTGCCGGCACGGCCGTCACGCTTCGTTCCGATACTGTCTTTACCGTTTCCACATTCCGTCCCTCCTGTCGTAACACGAAAAGGGGAAGAGAATGGTTCCCGTCCCCTTTTCTTCTTTATTTCTTCAATTCTGCCGAAGCCGATACAAGTGTATCAATAAATGTTTTTGTGTCTTTTTGTGTCACGAAAATATTGACCGCTTGGTTGACTTTCGTCACAAATCCTTCCGGCGCTGCGGATCCATGCGCTAAGCTTGGCGCCAGTTCCGCCGTTTTAAAATCTTCCATCGTTTGTTTCCCGTATTCGTCATACTTGGATGTGTCCGCATCAATGCGCGCTGGAATTGATCCTTTCAGAGGATTAAAGGCATCCTGCCCTTCCACAGAGCCAAGTACGGACAAAAATTTCTTCACATCATCCGGATTTTTCACGCCTTTTGGCAAGCCAAACGTATCGGTGATGACCATGAATTTGCCTTCCGTGTTTGGCGTCGGCACATAGCCGAAATCTTCATTCACTTTTAATTTCAAATCATTGACAAAATAGCCTTTGACCCAATCTCCCATAATGTTCATCGCCGCTTCGCCCTTGCCGACCAATTGGGCGGCATCTTGCCAGTTGCGGGAGCTGTGGTCTTCGTTGACGTAATCTAACATTTTCTTAAACGTATTGACCGCTTCTTTCACTTTCGGATCGTCAAACGGTAATTCTCCTGTCCAAAGCTTTTTGTAATCTTCCGTGCCAAGCGTTCCTAATAAAACGGTTTCAAAAATATGGGTTGCTGTCCACGGCTCTTTATCCCCCAGCGCCAGCGGTGTAATGCCTTTCGCTTTCAGCTTGTCGGCAACTTGGAAAAACTCATCGAATGTTTTTGGCGGCTCGAGGCCGTTTTCGGCAAAGATTTTCTTGTTATACCAAAGCACGTTGCCACGGTGAATGTTGACAGGAACGGAATAAATTTTCCCGTCTTTGCTGACCATGTCGATCAATGATTTCGGAAACTTATCCATCCAGCCTTCTTTTTCATACAAATCGTTGAGCGGTTCCATTTTGCCAGCGGCGACCCAGCCTTCATTCAATTCCGCACCGCCGTGCACTTGGAATGTTGCCGGAGGGTCATTCCCTTGCATGCGGCTCGCCAATACCGCTTTTGCGTTCGTTCCCGCTCCTCCGGCTACCGCCGCGTTTTCAACAGGAATGTCTGGATATTTTTCTTGAAACAGCTTAAGCAACGCTTTTAATCCATCTTCTTCTCCAGCGCCCGTCCACCAGCTGAATATTTCCAGTTTCTCATGTCCTTTGCTTCCGCCTTGGTCCTCTTTGCTGTTGCTGTTGGATGCCGAATCAGAATTACAGCCAGACAGCGCGAGACCAGCCACTAACGCTAACGACAACCATAATCTTTTTTTCTTCACGCTTTCCTCCCCCTTTATGATTGAAAGCCCTTTCAACAATGAATGTAACATGTTTTGGCGCCGTTTCTTTGCATAAATCTCTGCACTTTTTTGCGATCTTCTTCACTTTTTTGTCTATCCAACAAAAAAAGCTCCTGGCCGCGATCATGTGGCCGAATGGAGCTTTTTCCGATATTCGCTCGGGGACATGCCGGTATGCTTTTTAAAAACGCGGCTGAAATAGTTCGGGTCATTATAGCCGACAAGAAAACAAATTTCTTTTAAACTTTTATTTGGATCGGCCATTTCCTTCTTTGCGCGGGCGATGCGCACATCGGTCACATAGTCAATAAACGTCATCCCGAAACGGTCTTTAAATAGCTTGCTAAAGTAGCATGGGCTGATGCCGACATATTCCGCGACTTCTTCCAGTGTCAGCGGATGATGGTAATGCTCATCAATATAATCTTTTGCCTTGCCAAGCTTTCCGTTTGCCTGCTGGTGGCGCCACGCCAAGATATGACAGGTCATATGCCGCAGCTGCTCCGCTGCGGTTTTTTTCAATTCTTCGGGAGAACGGCACGAATGAAAAGTAGCCGTCCGCTCATACGCAATGCCGAAATCAGCAAACATGCGGCCGAGCAAAACGAACGTTTCCTCCAGTTTCTGTTGCACGACTGAAAGCGGATGATGGGCAGCTTCCTCCTCGATATACGTGTAGCATTGCAAAAGTGCCTGTTCCAAATCGCCTTGGCGCACGGCATCCAGCAATCGCTTTTCTTTTTCGATATGCCCAGAAGCAGCGGCAAGCACCGATTTTTTCGGGAGGAACCCGCTCTTTGCTTTTTTTTGCGACGCATAATATTGCGCCGCGGCAAGCGCCTCGTAATAAGAATGGCGCAGTTCCTCCAGCCGCGATGCCGGGGAGCCGAGACCAATATAAAGCGCTGTCCCATATTGCCGTTCAAATTGCTGGATCAGTTCGAGGGAAAGGGACTGGATCACCGGCTTCCATGAAAACGCTTTAACTGCAACATCATGAAAAAACAACACCGGCATTTGTCCGTCCACCATTTTGCCAATGATATAATGCGTTGTTTCCTTTTCGGAAAGCACTTGTTCGATCCAGTTTTTCCAATCCTCTCTTTTTTCGCCGCTTGGAAACTGAATCACCATAAACATTCCTGCATCGATTGAAAACGGAAGCAGCGTCTCCCACTGTTTCCATTCTTGCGAAGACACTTCTTCAAGCATGAGCACGGACAGCCACTCTTTTTCGACCAGCTTTTGCAATTGCCGCACCCGCTGCTGCAATTCCCGATTTTCTTCCTCCTTCCGCCGCTCTTCCATTAATTCATCATACACCCGCTGCAGCGCGCCAACCACTTCTTCTTTCCGGCTCGGTTTTAATAAATATTCTTTAACGCCATGCCGCATTGCTTGCTTCGCATAGTCAAACGTATCAAACGCGGAAACGATAATAAACTTTATCTCCGGATGCTTCCGGCGAATCAATTCGATCGCCTCGAGCCCGTCGATTCCGGGCATTTTAATATCCATCAACATCACATCCGGCTTATATTGATCAGCCACCTCCACCGCCTCTCTTCCGTTGGCTGCTTCCGCGATCACTTCCATCGTTGGGAGATGGCCGCGAATCATTTTTTGCAATGCTTTCCGCTCCAGCGCTTCATCATCGACAATGGCGATTTTCATTCGCCTCTCCCCCCTTTGTTATTGGCAAAAGCAAGCGAATCGTTGTCCCTTTGCCAGCCGCTGATTCAATTTCGATGACATCTTGCATCCCGTAAAACAGCTGAAGCCGGCGAATGACGTTGTACATCCCGATGCCGGTCGAGTGGCCGCGCGTCTGCCCATGTAAAATGGAACCCGCTTCTTCCCCTTTGATAAAGGCGGTTAACTTTTCTTTCACTTCTTCGCTCATCCCCACTCCGTTGTCTCTTATTTCAACAACTACAAGATCCTTCTTTTTTTCCACTGTTAACGAAAGCACCGCTCCTTTTTCATATGATTCAATGCCATGAATAAACGCATTTTCAATGAGCGGCTGCAACGTTAATGGCGGAATCGGCAGCGACAAACATGACTCCTCCACATCCATTGAAAATTTAATGCGGTCAAAAAAACGCGTCTGTTGAATAAAAAAGTACTCGTGCGCGATGCGCACCTCATCGGCCAAGGTGACCGTGCGCTGCAAATCTCCCAAGTTATAGCGCAAAATGGCGGCAATCGCTTCAATCAGCCGCGACGTTTGGTTTGCTTCTTCTAAATACGCCATTTTCGCAACGGCATTTAACGTGTTAAATAAAAAGTGCGGATTCATTTGGCCTTGCAAACTTTTTAGCTCCAACTCTTTGACAAGCCGGTCCAGCTCGGATTTTTGCTTCATTTCCTCGATCAGCCGCTTCAAGTTGCGGCGCATATCGTTAAATGTATCAGTCAGCAGCTTCAATTCATCGTTGGTTGTGCTGATGACATCAGGGCCATCCAGCTTCCCGCTGGCAATTTCCCGGGCGGCCCGGGAAAGGCGCGCGATCGGCCTCGTCAGCCCCCCGGAAAACCATACCGCTAAAAGGACGCCAAGCAAAAATGTCGTCATGGATAATCCGATCCCCATATAACGAAAATAACGATTCCGCGCTTCCACTTCATTATAAAAGTGTTGATAGGTCGTTAGCTCCTCATCAATAAGAGAAAGAGTCGTCTCTTGAATAAACGAAGCGATCTTCATTGCTTCATGAAGATGAGAAGAATATAAGCTAATATTGCCCGCCTGAAAGTGGTAAACCGTCAGCGCCCCTTCCTCTAGCAAGCTTTCTATCATATGTTCGTAGTTTTTCACTAAAAGCCGATTATTCCGGTTCGAAAGCGTTTCGCCTACTTGCCTGCGGTGCTGCTGCAGCCACCGGTATTGGCGCTCATACTCCCGGAAATAGCGTCCATCTTTTTCCGTTAAATAAGCGTTCAACTGTTCGACCATCCGGTTTGTCCGCTGCGAAATTTCATTAAACAAAAGCAGCCGGCGCATGCTGTAGTCATAATCAGTCACGATATCTTCGCTGCTTTGGTAGAAAAAGAAGACCGTGCCGTTTAGCAACACAATGAAAATGCCAAAATAGAATAATGCTTTCGTGCGGATTTTAATCATGGTTCACCTCGTAGTTGCGGGAAGGGCGCAGCGGCAAATCTTGCTTGCGAATCACTTTCGTTTCCGTATTGATTACTGATGGGACATTGTTTCCTTTCCTAATATCGACCATCATTTTCACCGCGCGGTATCCCATTTCGTACGGCTCCTGCACCACGGTCGCATGAATCGTTCCCTTTTGCAAGTAGCGGATCGTCTCCGGCAGTGTATCAAAGCCGATAATATATGTTCCTTTTTCGCGGTGAAACTGCTCGACGACCTTGGCGATGCCAATGGCGTCAAGCGCGCTTGTCCCGTAAAATGCATTGACTTCCGGATGTTTTTTTAAAATGTTGTACGCTTTTTCCGCCGCCTGCACGCGCGTGATATGCGACTCTTCAACAGCGACGATGTGAATTCCTTTTTCTTCCTTCACTGCATCTTTAAATCCTTGCACGCGCAGCTGCTGGTTGGAGGCGGTAAAGCTGCCGGTAATAATCGCCACATTCGCCTTTCCGTGCATATCTTCCGCTAACGCCCGTCCGGCAATAAAACCGGCGTAATAGTTATCGGTCCCGATATAGGCCGTGCGCTTACTTGTTGGGGCGTCAGTGTCGATCGTCACCACCGGAATATTTTTTTCCACTATATGATTGATGACAGGAGTAAACTCTTTTTCTGTCAATCCTTGTGTCATAATTCCATCGACTTTGGAAGCGGCCGCTTTTTCAAGAATATGAATATGTTCATCAATGTTGGCCTGCCGCGGCCCGGCATATTCGAGATAGACTCCTGTCTCCTTTGCCGCTGCTTTCGCCCCTTGTTCCACTAAACGCCAATAATCGTTATCCAGTTCTTCAGGAACGAGGACAAAATGAAACGCATTTTTTTCCGCTTCCGCTGCTGCCCCTTCACCTGGCTGATGATAGGCATACACTTTCCACGCACAATAGATCGTAAAGGAAGCGCTTACAATAAGCGCTGCGATGCTGCCGGCATAAATGACCCACTTCCACCATGTACGGCTCATAGGCGACCTCCTGTATGAATGAAACCATTCTCGTCTAACTTTATTGTACATAAATTGTTGCATCGTTGGGATAACGAAAAAAAATGACTCAAAAGGTTAGCTCAACAACCTTTTGAGTCAGCGTTCCGCAACAATTATGGTTGTAGCCTTCTTTAAGAAAATAGCTTGCAAATCCAGCTAATGTTTCCTCCTTATCTGGCATGCTATAATTCAATTACAATAGCCAAACCGAGGTGTCTTTATGTTTACGCCCGAACAAATTGCCCGTTTTTCCGAACTAGACTATATCATTTATAACTATGTCACGAAACACGCCAATGAAGTGGTATATATGCGCATCCGCGAACTCGCTGAAGAGGTTCATGTTTCGCCGCCAACGATTTTGCGTTTTTGCAGAAAAGTAGGCTGTGATGGCTTTTCCGAGTTTAAAACGAAACTGAAACTATACTTGCAGCAAAACGAGCGCTCCTTTATCACAAACGCCCAAGACACGCTGACCGAATTTTTTGAGCGGACCTTAAAAATCGATTACCAGCAGACGATTCGCGAAGCGGCCGCCGCGATCGCCCGCGCCGATAACGTCATTTTCGTCGGTTCTGGCAGCTCCGGCATTTTGGCGGAATACGGCTCCCGCTATTTTTCCGCGTTAAAAAAGTTTTCCGTTTATATTAAAGATCCGTTTTTCCCGATTTACGGCCATTATTTTAACAACTGTGTCGTGATCGCTTTGTCCGTATCAGGCGAAACGTCCTATACGTTATCGCAAGTACACCGCTTTAAAGAAAAAGGAAGCACCATCATTAGCATTACCAACCGCAAACATTGTTCCTTGGCGAACATGTCGGATTACAACTTAACGTATTACGTCAATACCGAATTTGTCGAGCAAACGAATATCACGACACAAATCCCGGTCATTTACTTGCTCGAAAGCTTGGCGAAAGAGATGTACCGGATGCTAAACAAGCCTACATAAATGCGAAAAACAGCTGGCAAACGCTCACAGCTCTTTGCCGTTGGAAGCAATCACCTGTTTATACCAATAAAAGCTTTTCTTTTTAATACGGCGCAAGTCTTTTTCCGATTCGTCATCACGGTTGACATACACAAACCCGTACCGCTTTTGATAACCGTTCAGCCAGCTGAGAAGATCGGTAAACGACCACGTGCAATAGCCAATGACATCGACACCGTCGGTGATCGCGCGCTGGATTTCTTGAATATGACGGCGGAGATAGTCAATGCGGTAGTCGTCATTGACAATATCGCCATCTTCCAGCTTGTCAAATTCGCCGAGGCCATTTTCGGTAATGAAAACAGGCAACCCGTAGCGGTTGGCAATGCGGCGCAATCCGATGCGAAGCCCGACCGGGTCAATTTCCCAGTCCCAATTCGTCGCCTCTAAATGTGGGTTGCGAACGATTTTAAATAGCCCAGGAATTCCGCTTTCCGTCGACGTTCCTTTTTTTCCGGTCGTGTTCATCACCCCTTCGCCGACACCATCAAGCGGATTGTATTGGACCGTTTGTGATCGATAATAGTTAACGCCCATAAAATCCGGTTTTCCTGCTTTCAATAATTCCATATCGCCGGATTTTATCGTCGGAGCCCATCCTTGCTGTTCGAGATAGTTCCAAGCGGCCTGCGGATACGTCCCCCAAACATACACGTCCATCCACCAATGGTTTTGAAATTCTTCCGCATTTTCCCATGCCAGCACATTTTCCGGCCGGCAATCGTATGGATACATCGGCGAGTAGGCGAAGCTCGGGCCGATTTTGCCATCCGGCACATAATGGCGGAACGCTTGGATCACTTTGGCGTTCGCCAAATTGGCAATATGGTTCGCCTCATACATGCGTTTGGCGTCTTTCACCCCTGGCGGATGCAATCCTAACCGATAGCCGAATGTGATGAAAAGATTTTGTTCGTTGAGCGTCACCCAATATTTGACGCGGTCGCCAAAACGCTGAAACAGCGTCACCGCATAATCATGGAAATCATCGATGATCTGCCTTGACTCCCATGCGCCATATTCGTCCATTAACGCCTGCGGAACGTCCCAATGATAGAGGGTGATAATCGGTTCAATATTGTGTTTTAACAGCTCATTGATAAGATTGTCGTAAAATTGAAGCCCTTTTTCATTGATTTCCCCTTTCTCGTTTGGAAACACGCGACTCCATGCGACGGAGAAGCGGTATGCTTTCAGCCCCATCTCCGCCATTAACGCCACATCTTCTTTATAGCGATGATAATGATCGACCGCGACATCGCCGTTCGTTCCTTTAAACGTTCTGCCTGGCTGTTTGGCAAAAACGTCCCAAACCGACAGGCCTTTTCCGTCTTCATTCCATGCGCCTTCGACTTGATACGCTGCGGAAGCAGAGCCCCATAAAAAACGATCCGGGAATGGACGTAATTGTTTATGTTCCATCTCTTTTTCCTCCTTTTTCTTTATCGTTCCCTACTTACTAAATAAACGGATTTCTCCATAAAAAGTAAATATGTTGCCAAAATTCCGTAATTCGCACAAACCGAAAAAAATTTGTTTCCTACGCGTAACAAGACGTTACTTGAATAGTTCAAAAAAATTCCCCACTGGATATAATCAGCGGGGAAGTAACATTATAAGAAAATTTTTCCTGGATTCATAATGCCATTCGGGTCAAACAGCCGCTTGATCCCTTGCATGAGCGGAACGGAATCGCGATGCTCCTCATATAAGAAATGACGCTTTCCGATGCCAATGCCGTGCTCGCCCGTGCATGTGCCGCCATGGGATAACGCGTAGCGGACGATGCGGGCGTTTATTTCTTCAACGCGTTTCACTTCTTCGGCGTCAGCCGGATCGAAGGTAAGAACGGTATGGTAGTTGCCGTCGCCGACATGGCCGAAAATCGCCGCTGTTATCCCGTATTCATCAACAAGCTTCCGCGTTTCGGCAATCGCTTCCGGCAGCTTGGAAACCGGCACACATACATCGGTGGACAACATCGTTTTCCCCGGATGCGCCGCTTGAATGGCAAACGCCGCATGATGGCGCGCTTCCCACAATTTAGCGCGCCCGGCGGGATCATCTTCCGTTTCAAATGACACGGCGTTTTCTGCGGCGCACCATTCTTTGACAACTTCCGTTCCGTCTTTGACGCTCGCCGCGCTGCCGCTTAATTCGATAAACAGCGTCGGCGCCTCCGGATAGTTCGTCTGCTTGTATTGATTGACCGCTTGAATCGTTTGCTCATCGACAAGCTCGATTTTCCCCGGAGAAACACCCGCTTTTAAAAGCAACGCTGCCGCCTGGGCTGCCGCCGTTAACGTCGGAAAGCTTGCTTTGATCGCATTCGTCGCTTCCGGGATGCCTTGAAGGCGGACAATCATCTTCGTAAATACGCCCAGCGTTCCTTCCGATCCGACAAACAGCCCCGTTAAATCATAACCAGCCGACGATTTTGCCGCCATTCCTCCGGTATGAACGATTTTCCCGTCGGCAAGCACGACTTCCAGCCCAAGCACTTGATCGCGCATCACGCCGTATTTGACGCTGTTTGTCCCGCTCGCGTTCGTCGCCGCCATCCCGCCGAGCGTCGCGTCTGCTCCCGGGTCAACCGGGAAAAACAGCCCGTATTTTTTCAACGCTTGATTCAGCTGCATCCGCGTTACTCCCGGCTCGACGATGGCCAAAAAATCATCGGGGCGGATATCAATAATATGATTCATCATCGTAAGATTGAGCGTGATGCCGCCTTGGACGGGAATAATATGCCCTTCTAAGCTGCTTCCCGCCCCAAACGGGGTAACCGGGATGCGCCGCTCATTTGCATAAGCCAACACAGCGCTCACTTCCGCCGCCGTTTTCGGAAACACGACGACATCCGGCTTTCTTGGCGCATGATAAGCGATTCCTTTGCTATGCTGTTCGAGAACCGTTTCGTTCACCGTCACCCGTTCACGGTCACCAATCTGTTCTAATAAGTCTTCATAAACTCCCATCGCGATCCCCCTTTTCGTTAGTAGCGCATGAGCATTTGTACTCCTTCAACGATGCGGGCGGCGTTCGGCAGCCACTCATCTTCGACCGATGGCACCGGATACGGTGTATCATAACCGGTCACGCGCACAATCGGCGCCGATAGCGAAAACAGCGCCCGTTCGCTAATCAGCGCGGCAATTTCCGCGCCAAAACCGTTTGTTTTGACCGCTTCATGAACAATCATCACCCGTCCCGTCTTTTCCACCGACTGCACGATCGCATCGATATCGAGCGGCTGCAGGCTGCGAAGATCGATCACCTCCGCATCGATTCCTTTCTCCTTCATCTCTTCCGCTAATTTCGCGACAAGCGGAACCGTCGCTCCCCATGAAATGATCGTTACATCTTCCCCCTCTTTGACGACGCGCGCTGTTCCGAGCGGAATTTCATATGGCTCATCCGGCACTTCCATGCGCAAAGCACGGTATAATTTCATCGGCTCTAAAAACAAAACAGGATCTTCATCGCGAATCGCTGAAATTAACAGCCCTTTTGCGTCAAAAGCGTTGGATGGCATAACGACTTTCAGTCCCGGTGAATGCGTAAACAACGCCTCTAACGCATCGGAATGAAGCTCCGGCGTGCGCACCCCGCCGCCGTATGGGCTGCGCACGACAAGCGGGCACGTAAACCGCCCCGCTGAACGGAAGCGAAGGCGCGCCGCCTGTGCCGCAAGCTGATCCATCGCTTGGTAGGCAAAACCGAGAAACTGGATTTCCGCAACCGGGCGGAATCCGTTCACCGCCAAGCCAATCGATGTGCCGATGATTCCTGATTCGGCAAGCGGCGTATCAAACACGCGGCGGTCGCCAAATTGTTCAAACAAGCCATCTGTCGCGCGAAAGACGCCGCCGTTCTTTCCGACATCCTCCCCCAGGACGATCACGCGCTCATCGCGCTCCATTTCTTGCCGGATCGCTTCATTAATCGCCTGAATCATCGTCTTTTCCGCCACGTTATTTCCCCTCTTTCCCTTGTTTTCGCCGCGCGGCTTCTTGCTTTTGCTCCTGCAAAAGCTTACTCGGCTTTCCGTACACGCAGCTTAATGCATCGACAATCGATCCACTTCCGTCCGCCGCCGCTTCTTCATACGCCGCCGTCACTTCGCCGTTCACTTGCGCGACCCATTCCTCTTCTTCTCCTTCCGTCCAAATCCCGCGTTTTTCTAAGAGCACCCGCAGGCGATGAAGCGGATCTTTTTTCCATCTCCACTTCTCTGCTTCTTCCGCGTTCCGGTATTTTGCCGGATCGTCCGATGTCGTATGCGGCCCCAGCCGGTACGTGAACGCTTCAATCAGCACCGGCCCTCCGCCGTTTCGCGCCGCATCGGCAGCCTCCTTCACCGTTTTGTACACGGCAAGCGCGTCGTTACCGTCGACAAGCACACCTTTCATTCCGTATGCCACCGCTTTTTGCGCGATCGTCCGGCTTGCCGTTTGCTTATGCACAGGAACGCTGATGGCGTATTGGTTGTTTTGGCAGAAAAAGATGACTGGAACTTGGTAAACGGAGGCAAAGTTCAGCGCTTCATGGAAATCGCCTTGCGATGTCGCTCCATCGCCGAAATAGCAGACCGATACTTGTGTTTCTCCCTTCAGCTTCGTCGCCCACGCGCAGCCCGTCGCATGAAGCGTCTGCGCGCCGATAATAATTTGAATCGGAAAAATATTTAAATGCTCCGGAGTTCTTCCGCCAGACAAATGGCCTCTCAAGTAACGGAAAATTTGCGCAAGCGGCAGCCCGTGCGCCAAACAAGCAGCGATTTCCCGGTAGGTTGGAAAAATCCAGTCATTGCTTTCAAGCGCAAACACGCTGCCGATTTGCGCCGCTTCCTGCCCGCCGAACGGCGCATATGTGCCAATCCGCCCTTGCCGCTGCATTTTTAACAGGCGCTCATCGATGACCCGCGCTTTGCGCATCCAGCGGTACAGTGCAACAAGAAACTCATCGGAAAAAGACGCCAGCGTTTTTTCATCTCCATTTCCGTTTTCATCAAGCAGCTGCACCATCTCAAATTGCAATTGGTCTTGGTCAAACATCGTTTTTCCCCTCCGTTTAACGAACATCTAATAACAGCTGTTCCGGATGCTCCAAAATGTGCGAGACCGCCCGCATAAACCGCCCGGCTGGTTCCCCGTCGATGACGCGATGATCAAACGTGAGCGACATCCCCATCATGTCGCGAATGACAATTTCCTCGCCAATCACGACCGGCTTTCGCTTAATCGCATGAATCCCTAAAATCGCCACTTCCGGATAGTTAATGATCGGCGTTGCAAACCAGCCGCCGTTTGCGCCTGTATTCGTGATCGTAAACGTGCTTCCCTGCAGCTCGTCAATGCGCAGCGCATGGCGGCGCGCCTTTTCCGAAAGCTCGGCAATCTCCACGGCAAGATCGTGAATCGATTTTTGATCGGCATGCTTAATCACCGGCACGACAAGCCCTTCTTTCGTCGCCGTGGCAATGCCGATATGGTATTGTTTCTTTAGCACAATTTCGTTTGTTTCTTCATCGATCGCCGCATTCAATAGCGGATATTCCTTTAACGCGCGCGTCACTGCTTTAATGACAAACGGCAAATAAGTCAGCTTGATCGCTTCCGCTTCCAGCTGTTTGGCAAGACTTGCGCGAATCTCCACCAGTTTCGTCACATCGATTTCGTCCATTCCTGTCACATGCGGTGCGGTGTACGCCGATTTCACCATTTTTTCCGCGATCTTTTTTCGCAGCCCGCGGATCGGAATGCGTTCTTCATGTTCGGTTATCCCGTGCCGGCGATCCATTTTCCGCCCGGCTGCTTCCAGCGCTGGCGCCACCGGCTCCAGTGCGGACTCGCGTGCTTTTGCATACCGCTCTAAATCAGCAAGCGTCACCCTTCCGCCTTCTCCCGTTCCTTCCACTTCTTCAATCGGGATGCCCATTTCTCTCGCCCGCTTTCGAACGGACGGCGCGGCAATCACCCGTTTTTTCTGTTGCGCCGGCCTAGATTCTGCGATAGCGGCTTTTTGCTGTTCAAGAATAATAAGCGGTTCGCCGACTTTTACCGTCATCCCCTCCGGCCCGGCAAGCGCTACTACTTTCCCCGCTACTGGCGTCGTCATTTCCACCATCGCCTTATCTGTTTGAATTTCTGCGATCGGCTGATCGGCGGCAACCTCATCCCCTTCTTGAATAAACCAGCGAACGATCTCCGCTTCATGCAACCCTTCGCCGATGTCCGGCAATTTAAACTCGTAACGCATATGCATATTCTCCTTTTCCATTTTGTGAAAAAATAGTGTCATATCATTCTGGAAGCGAATAAATGTGGGCTTAACTTGTTGCAGGCTGAAAATGGAGGGCGGTCATTTTGATGTGATTTCGCTGAGATGCAGTTCAACGAAGCAATGATTATAGTAAGCGTTTACAAAAAATATGTTGAATTTCCTGATCCGCAATTGCCTCCTTATCTTAAAATATATTAATATTCAAAATTTTTATTTATCATAATATACATTTTATTCCATGTCAATAAAACACACTGCCATTATTAGCAAAATAATCGGCCACTTAAAAAACTAGCCTTGCCAACACAGGAGAGAAAACAGCCAACCGGACCGCCGTTTCACGTTCTTCCGCGCCTTTATGGTTGCCGATGGAACGGTGTGAACGATAAAATGATATAGTTACGATAAGCAAGGAGGGACCACGATGATCCGATTTGCCACCATCGGCACAAACTGGATTACGGAAGCGTTTATCGAAGCGGCAAAAAAGACAGAAGACTTTGCGCTGGCCGCTGTTTATTCTCGGACGGACGAAAAAGCGAAACAATTTGCGGCGAAAACAGGAGCTGAACGGACGTTTACAAACCTTGAAGAACTGGCGAAAAGCAAAGACATCGATGCCGTCTATATCGCAAGCCCGAATTCGTTGCACGCCGAGCAGGCGATTTTGCTTATGGACCACGGCAAACATGTCCTATGCGAAAAGCCGATGGCGTCGAACACAAAAGAAGTCAAAGCGATGATCGATGCGGCGCGCCGCAATGGCGTCGTTTTGATGGAAGCGATGAAAACGACGCTGCTTCCAAACTTTCAAGCGGTTCGCGAACATTTGCATAAGATCGGGAAAATACGCCGCTATTTTGCGAGCTACTGCCAGTATTCGTCGCGCTACGACGCGTTCAAACAAGGAACGGTGTTAAATGCGTTCAATCCTGCCTTTTCCAACGGCGCGTTAATGGATATCGGCGTCTATTGCATTTATCCGATGGTCGTCTTGTTTGGAAAACCAAACCGCTTGCAAGCAAGCAGCTTGAAGCTCGAATCGGGCGTGGACGGCGAAGGGACGATTATCTTTACTTATGAGGATATGGACGCTGTTGTCATGTACTCAAAAATTACGAACTCCTATCTGCCTGTGGAAATTCAAGGAGAAGACGGAAGCATTCTCATCGACGCGATCCATACGCCAACAAAAGTGGAAATCCGCTACCGCGATGGGCGCACCGAAGATATTACCGTCCCGCAAGAACAACCTCCGATGTATTACGAAGTGAAAGAGTTTATCGAGCTGATCAAAAATGGAAAACGCGAATCCGAAGTCAATTCACATGAGCATTCGTTGCTGACGATCGCTTTGATGGAAGAAGCCCGCAAACAAACGGGCATCGTATTTCCTGCAGACCAATAAAAAAAACAGCTTCCTGCATGCTCGCAGGAAGCTTTCTCATTGCTTCTGCCACCTCGGCACTCCGCGCATCCGCCTGTTTGGCGGCAAACGTCATGCTTGTGATCACAAACATGACAAGCGATCAGACAAACATGCCAGCAATAAAAGAAACCATGAGCGGCTTTTCCTTTTCACGGAAACTCGTTATTCTCGCTTTTCTTTTCGGTCCAAAAGCATACTCGGGAGAGCCGGCAATTTGTTTTCTATTATGATACGTCCCGTTTCGCCGGATCATGTTCCTTTTTCTTCCAGCACATATAGAGAAAAACGCCAATTAAGGCCAAGAGCGCTCCGCACGAATCGATCGCCACATCTTTCGGCGTTGCGGTGCGCCCCGGCTCAAACGATTGGTGCCATTCATCCGTTACCGCGTACATTGTCGCAAACAGCCAGGCGCCGGCATACGCCAGCCGCATCGGTTCAAGCGCCCGCCAAACAAGCACGGCTAAAATGCCAAACTCGGTTAAGTGGGCCAGCTTCCGAACGATAAAATTCAATGGAGACGACGCACCGTCCCCGCCATGGCCAAACGGCAAATACCCAAGCACCGCTTCTAACATGCGCTTTGTGTTTTCACCGGTAAACAGCGGAAATTCACTAAAGCAATAAATGACGATACACCATAAAACAACGAAACTCCAGCGTTGGATTTTTCCTTTCATTTGCATCACCTATTATTTACCTTAATATCTTTATGAAGTAGTATCAACAAATAAAAAATACCTTCTGCCCGTATATGGACAGAAGGTAAATCCATGGTTATTGATTTTCTGTTACTAACTCTAATGGAATAGGAATGAACTTATCTACTTTTTCTCCATTTAATACTTTCAACGCTGTTTTGACTGCATTCTCTCCAATAAGCTCAGGCTTTTGCGCAACGGTTGCCGCCATTTTCCCTTCTTTTACCGCCTTCACTGCGTCTTCCGTTGCGTCAAAGCCAACGACGAGCACATCTTTCATGCCGCGCGCCTCTAAAGCTTCTAATGCACCTAACGCCATTTCATCATTATGGGCAAATACAGCTTGAATATCCTTATGGCTTTGCAAAATATTTTCCATGACCGATAACCCTTTAGCACGATCAAAATCCGCTGCTTGCTTCGCTACGACTTTCACATTGGATGCTTTATCGATGACTTGATGGAATCCTTCCCCACGTTCACGTGCAGCAGACGAACCAGGAATACCCTCAAGCTCTACAATATTGCCGCCATTTTTTAATTGTTCAAGGAGGAATTCTCCTGCCATTTTTCCTCCTGCAATGTTATCCGAAGCGATGTGAGTGGCTACGTTTCCTCCATCTGCGCTACGGTCAACCGTGATCACAGGAATATTCGCGCTATTAGCCGACTCAATTGCCGATGTCACCGCACTGGAGTCAGTTGGATTCACTAAAATCAAATCAACATCTTGCTGAATCAAATCTTCAATATCATTAATTTGCTTTGCAGAATCGTTTTGCGCATCGACAACGATTAATTCCACACCTTCTTCTTTCGCCGCCTTTTCAGCACCTTCTTTTAATGTCACGAAGAATGGGTTATTTAACGTTGAAATCGATAACCCAATTTTCATGCTTCCGTCTTTTTTTGTTTCTTCTTTTTTGCCGCTGGTTGCGCCGTTATCTAACGAACAGCCTGCTAATACGCCAATAACTAACAAAAATGACAACCACATGCTAGCTAACTTTTTCATCGTTCTCTTCCTTTCCTTGTATTTATTATTCATCAAGCTTCTTTGCGGCGGTCAAGGAGCACCGCAAGAAGAATGACTAACCCTTTAATGACTTGCTGATAAAATGAAGATACATTCAATAAGTTCAGCCCGTTGTTCAATACACCAATAATAAGCGCACCAACCAACGTTCCGAAAATCCAGCCGCGGCCGCCGGATAAACTGGTCCCTCCCAGCACCACGGCAGCGATCGCATCTAATTCATACGCTGTTCCCGCCGTTGGCTGCGCCGAGTTTAAGCGGGAGGTTAAAATAATTCCTGCTAATGCCGACAATCCTCCAGTTAAGGAATAAATCCAAATTTTCAGTCGATCGACGCGAATTCCGGATAGACGGCTCGCTTCCTCATTTCCACCAATCGCATACGTATGACGGCCAAACGTCGTTTTCTTTAATACAAAATATAATGCGACATACACGACAATCATAAATACAACCGGAACAGGGATGCCAAGAAAATACCCGCGTCCCATCATTTGAAACAAAATATCGTCTGAGGCAAAACCAGTGATAGGGCGCCCATCTGTATAAACAAGGGTTAATCCGCGAAACATCGTCATCGTTGCTAGAGTGGCAATAAACGGAGCAATGCGTCCTTTCGTAATCACCACACCGTTTAGTGCACCCATGAGAAAGCCGGCAAGCAATCCGATGATGATAGCAGTAAAGCCATTCGTCCCGCTTGCCATTATTCCCGCAGTAATCGCACTTGAGAGCGCTAACACGGAACCGACCGATAAATCAATGCCTCCCGTTAAAATGACGAATGTCATGCCAAACGCGATTAACGCGTTAATCGACACTTGACGCAAAACGTTCATCCAGTTATTGACCGTTAGGAAACTGTCACTCAATATCGACAGCACAATACATAACAAGAAGAAACCAATAAGCGGGCCAAGCTTTTTTACATCAAAATTCCATTTGTTTTCCATTATGCTTTTCCTCCTGTCGCCGCACGCATAATCGTTTCTTGATCGATTCCTTCATTCTCCAAAATAGCGCGAACCTTCCCTTCATGAACGACCATAATGCGGTCACTCATCCCAAGCACTTCCGGGAGCTCGGACGATACCATAATAATCGCAACCCCTTGTGCCGTCAGTTCATTCATAATTTCATAAATTTCTTTTTTGGCGCCAACATCAACCCCGCGCGTTGGTTCATCTAAAATAAGGATGCGCGGCTCCATCGCCAGCCATTTTCCGAATACGACTTTTTGCTGGTTGCCTCCGCTTAACGCTTTTACCTCTAATTCCGGAGACGCCGTTTTAATGTTTAGTTTCTTAATTAACGACGAAACTAACTCCTGCTCTTTCGTCGCTTGAATGACACCGGCTGCCGCCAATTGTTCTGATTTTGGCAACGTTAAATTTTCGCGCACACTCATATCCAAAATAAGCCCTTTTTGTTTGCGATCTTCTGTAATCATTGCGATGCCGTGCTCAATCGCTCGTCTTGGCGATGTAATATGAACCGGTTGGCCGTCAATATAAATCGTTCCCGCGTTCATTTTTCTTGCGCCAAAAATCGCCTCCATTATTTCGGTACGTCCTGATCCCATCAATCCAGCCACACCGAGAATTTCACCAGCGCGCACCGAAAACGAAACATTTTCAAAGACCCCTTCCTGTGTCAAGCCTTCCACGCGCATCCGTTCTTCGCCAATGATTGTATTTCGCTTTGGAAAGCGCTCTCCAATTTGCCGGCCAACCATCATGTGGACAATCTCATCAAAATTTGTCTCGGCAATGCGCTTCGTGCCGATAAACTGCCCGTCTCGGAGTACGGAAATGCGGTCGCAAATCGTGAAAATTTCCTCCATGCGGTGCGAAATATAAACGATCGCAACCCCTTGCTGCTTTAAGGTGCGGATGACTTCAAACAACGTTTGAATTTCCCGCTCCGTCAACGCGGCAGTCGGCTCATCCATAATTAAACATTTGGCGTTGGTGGAAAGCGCCCTTGCAATTTCGACAATTTGCTGTTTTCCTACCGACAAATTGCCTGCCAACTCATTCGGATCAATATGGATGCCGAGTTTTTCCAAATACACTTTCGCCTGCTTTTCCATGTCTTTGCCGCGAATAATACCGGTACGGCCGATCGTGCTTTCGCGTCCTAGGAAAATATTTTCCGCAACCGTCAATGTCGGAATGATGGTAAGTTCCTGATGAATAACAGAAATCCCATCACGTTCCGCTTCCTTCGGATGACGATAATGCACTTCGCGGCCATCCACCAAGACCGTCCCAGCATCGCGCTCATAAATGCCAGTTAATACTTTCATTAACGTCGATTTTCCGGCGCCGTTTTCTCCCATGAGCGCGTGCACTTCACCGGCGCGCACTTCAAAATCGACATCGTTTAAGACAACATGCTGGTGGAACGCTTTTTTAATACCCCGCATCTCAACAAACGGTTTCGTCATCGCTCTCCCTCCTTTTTCAAACGAACGCTATGAAAAGTTCACGCCAGAGCGGAGAATAATATTAGCGTAAGGCGTCGCCTCTCCTGTACGAATGACCGCTTTTGCGGATTTTGTCATCTCTTTAAGCTGTTCGTGTGGAACAAATTGCATCGGTACATCGCTCAATCTTTGCTGGATGTTTTCATACATAATGGGATTGTCCTTTTTGATTTCTTCCGCTAATGTTAGCGCTTCCACTTCTAATTCTTCTAAAACCGCATCCAGCACGGATAAAAACGGCGGAAATCCCTTCACTAGCGATAAATCAATACGATCTGTCCCATTCGGAATCGGCAGACCGCAGTCTGCGATGACAATCGTATCGGTATGACCGAGAGAAGCCAATAGCATACTTAAGTCTTTATTGAGAATACCCCGTTTTTTCATGATGAACACCCTGCCTTTTCCTGCAAAAATTTCTTTACTTCCTCTTCCGTCGGCATTCCGCCTTGCGCGCCAAGTTTTGTCACCGATAGCGCCGCCGCAGCGTTGGCAAAGCGACAGGCATCTTCCAAACTCATTCCTTTGCTTAACGCGACCGCCAACGCACCGTTGAATGTATCTCCTGCTCCTGTCGTGTCCACGACCGGAACGCAAAAGCCTGGTATGTGCACCTGTTTTCCATCTTTCCGAATCGTCACGCCGCGTGCTCCCTCTGTGACAATCACTTTATCAGCAAACACATCCACATCCACTTGCTCAAAAATAATCTCCCGCTCATGTTCATTTGGTGTAAGAAAATCGGCCTGCTCGATGAGTTTTTGTGGCAACGGCTGCGCTGGCGCTGGATTTAAAATGACACGCACATGATGTTTTTTCGCTAAAAAGACGGCTCTTTCTACAACGGAAAGCGGAATTTCCAGTTGCAGTACACATACATCGCTCTTGGCAATGATCTCTTCGTACCGGTCAATGTCTTCTGGGCGAAGCGCATGATTCGCTCCCGGCACAACAATAATCCGGTTATCTTGTTCCGAAATCGTGATCGAAGCAATACCAGTGCCTTTATGTGTAACCGGTTTCACATTATCGATATGAACACCTTCCCGCTCCAATGAGCGAAGAAGCTCGTTTCCAAATGGATCCGTTCCGACGGCCCCAATCATATGTACCTCCGCGCCAAGCCGCGCGGCAGCCACCGCTTGGTTAGCTCCTTTTCCGCCAGGAATGAGATGAAACTCCTCTCCTAAAATTGTTTCTCCTTGCGATGGAAAACGAGAAGCGATCGTCACAAGATCCATGTTGATGCTTCCAACAACAGTAATCACCGGTTTCGTCATTTTCATTCCCCCCTACGCGTCGATTGTCGTACCACTAGTTCAACAGGAAGCACATAATGAAGTTTTTCCAGCGGTTTTCCCTCTATCTGTTTTATTAAAATCCTCGCCGCAATTGCCCCCATATCATAAATCGGCTGAGAAATCGTCGATAACTCTGGCGTCGTCATTTCCGTTAGCGGAATACCGTCGTATCCTATAATAGCTATATCTTCCGGAACACGGAACCCCATCTGTTGAACCGCTTTTAACGCCCCCACTGCCATTGCATCATTTCCAGCAAAAATGCCATCAATATCATATTTATTCAACGCTTCGATTACCGCTTCTTTCGCCTTCTTCAACTGATAGTTTCCGAGTATAACAAGCCTCTCATCCCAAAGACCCAGTTCCATCATTTCATCACGATAACCATGAAAACGCTCCATCGCGTTCACAACATGAGAAGGCCCCTGGATATGGGCAATTTTGCGGCAGCCAATGTCATATAAATGTTTAGTTGCCAATCGAGCCCCGCCATAATTATCAGCAATGACCGAGGGATAGTTATGGCTTAGCGGTCGGTCTAGAACTACCATTGGAACATTCCATTCCGATACTTCCTCCAACTCCAATTGATTGGTCGTTAAGATAATGCCATCCACATATTTTTGCTTGAGCACTTCTATGTATTTTTTCTCTTTTTCTGTTTTCTCGTCAGAATTGCATAAAATGACAGTATAATCATAAATATTCATCACATCTTCCACTGCGCGAACAAGCTCTGGAAAAAACGGGTTCGTTATATCCGGCACGATTAACCCAATTGTCTTCGATGTTTTTTTAAACAATGCTCGCGCCACTTCACTCGGCTTATAATTTAACTCTTTCATCGCCTGTCTCACACGTTTTTCTGTTTCTTCATTCACATAACCATTTTGATTTAACACGCGAGAAACAGTCGCTACAGATACACCTGCCAACTTTGCCACATCTCTAATCGTCGCCATCATCATTCGTCCCCATTTTTATATGTAACCGGTTACATATAGTATACTAAAATGCCCGAAAATTCACAAGTAGATAAATAAAAATGATTTTAACTTTCTGATGTTATTTTTGCATCCTTGAAATTGTGTAAAAATCCGATTTTATTTTCTACACCATAATGAATGTTATCCCTATACCAGAACTATTTCTAGAAAAGTTGTAATTATCGACTATTTTCTTACTATTCAGTATAATAAACAAGAGAACATACATATTGCGAGCAACATTTATGAGTCCATCATAAATGCCCCTCGCAATAGCTGTATCTGGTTGGAGGATTAGCATGTTTGAGAATAATACTGTATATATCATCGGAGACGCAAAAGCGCCTTCAAACAATCCTATTACCCAGCAATATAAAGCATTTTTCATCGGATTAGTGGTCAATAAAGAAAACAGTATGATCGTTGATGCAGACTGTTCAGCGACGATTGAACTGACGAAGTCGTTTGTCAAAAGTTTACTTGTCGGCCGGTCGATATTGGATATTGACACAGTAACCAAAGAAATTCAAACTCGTTACTTTGGCTCTTCGCAAAAAGCGTTCATCGTCGCTTTTAAAAACGCCAGCTTAAAATATCAAAATATCGTTTCATCGGCTGCTTCATCTGTACTATCATCACGCAGATGAAACCCAGCGAATAGAGCGATTGTTTCTCTCTATTTGCTGGGTTTTTATATTTTTATATCTCAAATAGGGAGGAAAAACAATGATTCAAGACGGTGTTGTTTATTTAAGTATTTTGCTTGCTTACGTCGCACTCATTGCTTTTGCAGAACAAAAGTCCAAATCCAAACTTTTTAAAGTCGTCCCTGGCATTATTTTTATTTATGTCGGAGGCGCACTGATGCAAACATTTGGAGTTTTCGGGAAAACGAATTCGATCGACAATACGTACAATACCGTTAGAAACGTACTGCTTCCTGCCATGCTCATTCTTATGCTTCTGCATTGCGATTTGCGAAAGATCATCAAAATGGGGCCAAAAATTCTTCTCACTTTTTTTGCAGCATCTTTCACGATTATTATCGGGTTTACCGTCACGTATCTGTTACTTAAAGAATTCTATGCGAAAGATACGTGGAAGGCTTTTGCAGCACTCAGCTCCAGCTGGACAGGCGGATCGGCAAATATGGTCATTCTACAAAAAATTTTAGATGTTCCGGAAAACATTTTCGGCTACGCTTTAATCATGGACACCGTCAACTATTCTATTTGGGTTATGTTTATGTTTTGGCTTGTGCCGTTTGCTGACCGATTCAATCGCTGGACAAAAGCAAAAGCAATAGAAGTCCCGGTTGCTGCAGATGAAGTGGCAACAACAACCGAAAATCATCAAGGAAAAATGGGGTTTACCGAATTAATCGTCTTGCTTGGATTCAGCATTCTTTTATCGACGATTTGCACGGAAATCGGAAATGCTTTGCCCGAGTTGGGAGCCGTATTTAACGGAACAACGTGGACGATTGTATTCGCATCCGTTATCGGTTTATTACTGGCGATGACAAAGGCAGCGAAAATTCCTGGCGCCAACGACGTATCGAAAGTCATGCTTTATGTGATCATCGCGTTAATCGCATCGAAAGCAGACTTTTCTCAATTGTTCCAAGCTCCAATTTATATCATCTCTGGGTTCCTTATCCTTTTGATTCACGCATTATTAATGCTAATTATCGCAAAAGTATGCAAACTTGATTTATTTACAATGGGGGTAACCTCTTTGGCAAATATCGGCGGAGTAGCTTCGACTCCAATTCTTGCGGGCGCATATCATCAGTCGCTTATTCCTGTCGGCATATTGACAGCTTTGCTAGGCAATCTCCTTGGAACCTATTACGGGCTGCTCACCGCTCGTATTTTATCATCACTGTAACGGGAAGGATGTTTATTTATGAAAATAAAAGACGCAACGATCGCCGTACAATCTACCCCATTGATAAAACCTTTCAAAACGGCATTGCGGACAGCTACACAAATAGAAAGCATCGTCGTAAAAATCACGCTGGATAACGGAATGGAAGGCTATGGGGCCGCCGTCCCGACCGAAGCCATCACAGGAGAAACAAAACAAGGAATCATAGGTATTTTAGAAAATGTTCTCATCCCCAAAATCATCGGTAGAGAAATTGAAGAAATCAATAAAAACGATAAAGATATCCAAACAAGCTGCATTGGGAATACAAGCGCAAAAGCGGCATTAGAAATGGCTATGTACGATGCGCTTTGCAAACTGCTAAACATTCCGCTTTATCAATTATTCGGAGGAAAGATGAACCATCATGTCAACGATATGACCATTAGCGTAAATAATGTAGAAGAAATGGTCAATGACGCAAAAAAAGTCACAGAGAAAGGTTTTTCGATTTTAAAAATTAAAGTAGGAAAAGAAGCCGAAAAAGATATCGAACGAATTGAACGAATTTATGATGAAGTAGGTCCAAACATTTCGCTTCGCATTGATGCCAATCAAGGATGGACAGCGAAAGATGCGGTGAAAATCATCCAATCGCTAGAACAACTTCATCTTCCGATTGAATTTATTGAACAGCCCGTTTCTAAACATGACATAAAAGGCCTCCAGTTTATCCGTGAACGAGTCAACGTACCAATTATGGCGGACGAAAGTGTATTCTCGGCGCGAGATGCACTAGAGCTGATCCGGCATCACGCTGTTGATTTAATCAATATTAAGCTGATGAAAACGGGCGGACTACGGGAAGCTTACAAGATTGCTAGTCTAGCGGAAGCGGCCGGTATCGAATGCATGATCGGAAGCATGATGGAGCCAACTCTTTCTGTATTGGCAGCAGCCCATTTAGCAATGGCCCATCCGAACATTACAAAAGTCGATTTAGATGCCCCTCTATGGATAAACGATGACAGCAGCCGTTCTTTCTTTCAAGAAAGTAAGATTAACGTTCCTTATTTACCAGGTATTGGTTATGTCCCTTCTATGCCCAATCATTGACCATAAGAAAGGAGATTAGCAATGAAAAAATGGAAATGGTACCTTACTGCATTCCTTTGCTTCTGCATGGTTTTTGGCTTTCTTTTACCAGCAAATGCCAAAACGGACAATGATGAAGCGGCTTATGTTGACGTCTCTGTCGCAACACTTTGGACAGAGCCGAACATTGCAAGAGACATTGACAGCCCATCACTATCCAACCCGGTTGATATGTGGAAATGGACAAAAAGCATGACATACGAAGAAAAACTTTGGTTAGTAGGAAATCTCGAAACGCAAGCGTTATACGGCATGAAAGTCACGATACTAGAAAAACGGGGAGATTGGGCTAAAGTTGTCGTACATGGCCAGCCGACTCCACGTCATCCGCTTGGATATCCCGGCTGGATGCCAATCCGCCAACTGACAAAAGGAAAGGTATTTGCACCATTTCAAGCGAAACCATTTGCCCAAGTCACTTCACCAACTGCATGGCTTTACAAAGATCCAAAAGGAAACCATAAATTTATGGAAATCAGCTTTAACACTCGCCTTCCTGTGGTTCACTCAACAAAAAACGCGGTCAAAGTGATGACACCGAGTGATGGTGCCAAATGGCTGAAAAAAGAGGATGTCCAAATTTTCCGAACGGAAGCAGACATTCCGTCACCAACTGGAGAAGACTTAGTAAATACCGCAAAACAGTTTTTAGGCTTGCCTTATTTATGGGCAGGAACATCCGGATTTGGGTTTGACTGCTCCGGTTTTACCCATACGATTTATAAAGCGCATGGCATCACCATTCCCCGCGATTCGTCCGTACAGGCGCAATTTGGTATACCTGTCCCGGAAAGCGAACTGCAACCTGGCGATCTTCTTTTCTTTGCGTACAATAACGGAAAAGGACGCATCCACCACGTCGGCATGTATATCGGCAACGGCAAAATGATCCACTCGCCAAACTCGAGCACAACCGTACGCATTGATGATTACCGCGCCCCAGGATATGGCGAGGAATTCGCCGGTGCAAGAAGGTATATCCAAAAATAATGAGAAACAAAAAAAGGAGACACGATGCTTTGGCTCGCATGTCTCCTTTCCCTTTTCATAATACAATGTCCAGCCCGAACAACCATCGTATGCTGACAACATACCGTAGCCCGCTCTCCCTACATCGCGCTTTTTTCCGTATCGAAGCTGGCGGAACGGGTTGGAATCCAGCTCACCACCACTGTGACAACGATATTTACAATCAATGCGATAATTCCGACATTCAGATCTTGCACGGCCTGCGGCAAGGAAGGAAACAATGTGCCGATGCTGCTGCCGGATAATGTGATATAAGCCACCGTTGCAACCCCAGCGATAATTCCGGCAAACGCTCCCTGTTTCGTTACAAAGTTGTTTTTCATCAAGCTGAGCACAAACGACGGGAACAGCTGCGTCACAAGGCTATACCCCATCAGAAGCAAGGCAACGATCGTGTTTCCGCCGCGGAACGTAAAATATAACGAAATAAAGGCAATGACAGGAACGAGATATTTTGCGAGTTTCGCAACCTGCTCGTCGGTAGCGGAAGGAGAAAACACTTTATAAACGTTTTTCGCAAGCAGCGTCGACGCCGTCATTAAAATCATCGAACCTGGAACCATCGCCGTCAACAACCCGGCCGCACCGATCAGCCCGACGACCCAAGGATCAAACGTCTGAATGGACAAACGCAATAATGCCAGATCGGCATCGGAACCTTCCAAATGCGGAATTTGCAAGATCGCCGCAAAGCCGACAAAAAAGACAAACAGCAGCACTAACTGATAAATTGGCAAAATCATCGCATTTTTCCGGAAAACATTGGCGCTTTTCGCCGAATAAATCGAACCGAACGTATGCGGCCACATGTAAAAGCCAAGCACCGTCAACAGTACGGTCGAAATAAACCAAGATACGCTCATGCCTTTGTCCGGCAAAGCGAGAAAGCCCGGTTTTGCTTGTTCAATCGCCTCAAACATCGGCTGAATCCCGCCGTAATAATGGAATGGAAGATAAAGCCCTAAAAAGATCGCGACAACAAGAATCATGATATCTTTCACTACCGCTGTCCACGCTGAGCCATGAATACCCGAAATCGTCACATACACTGTAACGGCAAGAACGCCGATCCAAATCGCCGCCGTCGACGAAATCGTGCCGTAGGAGGCTTCAGAAACGATAATGCCTAATCCCTTTAGCTGCAGCACCAGATACGGAATCAGCGCAATGACACCGACTAGAGAAACGAGCACCCCTAACAGCGGGCTGTTGTACTTGCTGACAAAAAAGTCAGACTGGGACATCAACTTATGTTCTTTCGCATATTTCCATACTTTCGGAAGCATCCAATATGACAGCACATACGCCAAACAGCCGTACGCGATAATGTAAAACGTCGGTCCGCCTTTGCCGTAGGCCCATCCGCTTCCGCCCAAAAAGGTAAATGTCGTATAAATTTCACCGGCCATGAGGAGAAAGACGAAGATCGTGCCAAAACCGCGGCCGCCGACCGTCCACTGTTCCAAGTTCATATCTTTTCCTTTTCGCGCCTGCACCCCTAAGTAAAGGGAAAACAAAAGAAAAGCGAAAATAATCACTAGCGCCGCATTCATGTACGCTCCTCCTCCCGCACGTCCGGATCAAAACGGTAGACAACCGCCATGATGATGGAAGTCATAATCACCCAAGCAACAAGCCAAAAGAGAATAAACGGCATGCCAAGCACATATGGGGTTACTTTATTGGCAAATGGAATACCGCCAAGTATGCCAAGAAACGGAAGCACCATCAGCCAGCGAATTCCTTTCATCGTTATTTCCTCCCCCATAGAAAGAATAGAATAAGTAGGAAGCGGAAGCTTTTATGACGCTTCCGCCAATAATTTAAACGCCGCATGGACAAACAGGCGCACGCCAATTTCTAACGCATCTTCGTCGATGGTAAAGCGTGGATGATGATGCGGATAGACGATGCCTTTTTCTTTGTTTCCTGCACCGACATAGAAGAAGCTGCCCGGGGCTTTTTGCTGGAATGCGGAAAAATCTTCGCCGCCCATATTTGGCTTTATATGGTCAACCGCTTCCTCCCCAAATACTTCGCGCACCGTTTCCTCAATCACGCGGGTAACCTCGTTATTGTTAATGACCGGACGGTAGCCGTATTCAAATTCAAATTCATATGTCGCGCCATGCGCTTCGGTTATGCCTTTAATAATCCGTTCCATTAATTTCGGCACACTTTTTCTCAGTGTCTCATCGAAACTGCGCACCGTTCCTTGAATTTCAACGCTTCCCGGAATGACGTTATGCGTCGTTCCTGCGACAAATTGCGTTACCGACACGACCAGCGGTTCAAGCGGATCAACATTGCGCGAAACAATATACTGCAAGTTGGTTACCACTTGGGCGCCGACCGCAATCGCATCAATCGTTTGATGCGGCAGCGCCGCGTGTCCGCCTTTGCCATGGATGCGGATGAAAAAGCGGTCTGGGGCCGCCATCATCGGTCCGTACACAATGCCAATTTTGCCGCGCTCAAGCGGCGACCAAAGATGAGTGCCGATCACGACATCAACGCCGTCCATGACACCGGCCTGCACCATTTCTTCTGCACCGCCTGGATGCAACTCTTCGGCATGCTGGAAAAGAAAACGGATTTCCCCTTTAATTTGATCGCGCAGCTGAGAAAGAATTTTCGCCGTTCCTAAAAGCATCGCCGTATGTCCGTCATGCCCGCACGCATGCATCACGCCGGGATTTTTCGAAGCAAATGCAAACGTGTTTTCTTCTTGAATCGGCAACGCGTCCATATCGGCGCGAATCGCCACCACTCTCCCCGGCTGAGGCCCGATCAGCCGCGCCATCACGCTTGTTTTGGTTGGCCGTGAAATCTCCAGATTTCCAAACGACTGCAATGTCTCATAAACAAACTGCGCCGTTTTTTCTTCCTGAAAAGACAATTCAGGATTTGCATGCAAATGACGGCGCCAAGCAATCACTTCCTCTTTCACTTCATCGACAAGCCGTTTGATCTCTTCATTGGTCATGTGTTCTTCCCCCCTTTTTTTCATTTATGCTGTCATCGCCAAACTTAACACCGTATGATACAAAACATTCGCTCCGGCCGCGCAGTCTTCCTTCGAACTCCATTCCTCCGGGCTATGGCTGACCCCATCTTTCGAACGGACAAAAATCATCCCAATCGGACAAAGTCCGGCAAGCTGCACTCCATCATGGGAAGCGCCGCTCGGAAGAGTGAAAACATCAAAACCAAGCTGCCGGCAGGCCTCTTTCGCTGCGTTTTGCACAAGCTCGGAACATAATACTGGAGGCATCTTTTGCAATAATTCGACCGCGACGTCCACGTTTCGCTCATTGCCAATTTGTTTCGCCCGTTCGATAATCGACAGGAATACGCTATCGCGCACAGCCGCGTCCAAATCCCGCAAATCTAAGGAAAATTCGACCCGCTCCGGAATGATATTAATTCCTCCTGGGAACACCTGCATTTGTCCGACAGTGCCAACGGTCGTTCCCGTTTTTTTCGCCTCTTGCTCGATGACTTGGATAATCTGTGCCGCAGCAACAAGCGGATCGCGGCGAATGGGCATTGGCGTCGCTCCGGCATGTTCCGCTTTTCCTTTAACCGTTAATTTCGCCCATATGAGCCCGGCAATCCCTGTGACAATGCCGACGGGAAGATTCGCTTGTTCCAGCACACGCCCTTGTTCGATATGCAACTCGACATATGCTTTCACCGATCCTTTGCGCCGCGCCGCCTTGCCGATTTTGCCAGGGTCAAGCCCCGCTTCTTCCATCGCAGCGGCAAGCGAAATCCCATATTTGTCTTGATGAACAAGTTCTTCCTCCGACAACGTTCCCGCCATCCCGCGGCTGCCGATCATTCCGTAACTAAAACGAGCCCCTTCTTCATCCGTAAAGGCAACGACTTCAATCGGATGCTTCGTTTTCACCCCGCGCTCGTTCATCGTCTGCAATACTTCCACAGCGGCAAGCACCCCGAGCGGGCCGTCAAACATTCCCCCGTTATAAACTGAATCAATATGCGACCCAACAAGCACGGCAGGTGCGTCTTTTTCTTTTCCTTCTTTGCGCCCGATTAAATTGCCAACAGCATCTTCATATACAGCAAGCCCTGCTTCTTTCATGTAAGAAGCGACTTTCTCCTTTGCGGCGCGTTCTTCCTTTGTAAACGATAAGCGGGTTATCCCTCCAGAAGGCTGCTTTCCGATGGTTCCTAATTCCAACAAGCGGTTCCAAAGCCGGTCTCCATTAATCATTTCATTCCTCCCTTCCTCCTATAATTACGGATGAATTTCGGTTATGTCCTTAATTATAATATAATTGTTTAAATCTTTAAATAATTTTATTTATAAAAAAATACAAAAAAATATAACGGACAATTAGGTTTGCCCGCTATCGTCATCCTAAAAAAATGCGATATACTTTTCTTGGACGGCCGCGTGGATACGGATTCGTTTCACCGACTACCTCTGCTAATCCTTTCATTTCCAATTCATGAAGGATCCGCCTTGCGCTTCTCGGCAAAATTTGCATATACGCTGCTAGTTCATAAGCATTCATCTCGTTTTTCCCAAGCTTCCGCAATATGGCGCTGATTTTGCTTAACGTCGCGACGCTCAAATTCGTTTTTTGGCTGATCGCTTGCAATTCCGCACAATCAAACGAATAGCGTATTTGTTCCGCACGGCCTAGCGGTCCGGCAATCGTATCGTCATCAAATACGACCATCCATGTGCCTCTTCCGTATTTCTTCGCATGAAGAAACGCTTTTCCGGCGTGGATTTCGGCCTCATAAGCCGTTCTTCCTACCCCGATTCCGCATGCGGCAATTTCGCGATCCATATCTTCCAATTCTTTGATCGTCGGAATTATTTTATAATGATCGGTAATGTCCTTTAATGCTCCTCTTGTCGTAAAAATAACATACCGGCCGGGACCGGCGATTTTCAATGATCCTTGTATTTTTTTGGCGTATTTCAGCAACTTTTCCGTTACTTTCATTTCCATTTTATATATTTCATCTGTCGAGAACGTTTCATTGGAGATCGCAAATAACGAATCCACTTCCATCATCTGAACAGCAATTTGCGCATCTTGAAAGCGCAACATTTCACCGGTGCGGATAATCATTTGCACAACCGACTCCACCGCAGAACGGGCAGGCAGCACCCGGTACACCGGCACGCCGAGCTTCTCTAATTCAAGCTGCGCCGTCCGCAAGCAGGTCACCGCCGCTTTCGTCAATCCTTGCTTCCACAACCCATAATGATACTGTGCCAGCGCTGCCGCGGAAATCCCGCCCTGATAATGTTTCACGTACGGAACCCGCTCACCAATCCCCACTTCCTCCAGCAGTCGCTCAATTTCCGACGGATGGTACGTGTCAAAACTTAATTGCTGGACAGGAATTTGCCGCTCATAATAAATACGCAGCAGCGTCCGGTACAAACTTGCCCCTGTGTGCGGAACATAAAACATGGGGCAATCGATTTCTCCCCATTCCTTTACAATAGAATAAGGAACTTGTCCAGAAAAAAGCCACATATCCACTTGATGCATATACGGACGAATGAAATCGATGATTTCCTCTTCATCCCAATATATAACTGGTATGCAATGCAGCTCTTTATATTCATTTGTAACATTTTGAATAATGGCTAACGAGTCGTCTGCCCCTAATATTCCCAGCCGTATGCGAATCGCCTGTCCCTCCTTTTCAAAGCCGAAAAATTCCTTGTTGCCAGTACAGCAACCGGCATATCAACCAGCAAACCAGCGATCATTTTTTCGGCGATAGCGCGAATTTCTTGGCGATCATATGTTTTGTTTGCCACCGCTTCAAAAACTCGCGCACCGCTTCTATTGATGTGATGATCTAACTCCTGTTGATTTCGTTCTTTTCCAATGCGCATTTCCCCGGCCGCATACAATAATAGAGCATGTGAATGGTTTGCCCATCACCGCCTCAGCAATCTTTATCTTTTTTCCCGCTTTCACAAGAGCATGGGGCGTTTCTTTCCCATTTCATTTAATCACTCTTTTTTATGTCTTTATTCTATCAAAAAGGTGGAAAACCGCATCCGCAAAAATAAAAAATTTTCTTCATTTTTTATATTTGTTGCATGTTCAGACAGAAACCACCGTTGAAAGCCAATGAATAAAAAGAGGGTGTCCCAAAATGGGAGGAACACCCTTCACGTATACAAAGAGGAAAACGGTATATGGTATTTCATTTGTATTCAAACAATCAGCCAGCTGATTCTGGAAGCAAAAGGGAAGAAAGCGTCCGAATTTCGTTTGTATTCAAACAACCAGCCAGCCTCTTTTATAAAATATCATCTCCGCCATCGAACCAATCGCCTATATCGTCCATCACATCTTCTATGCCATCATCCAATGCGTCCTCAACGACATCCTCGAGCAATTCCTCCGCCACCATGCCTGCCAGCATTCCTGCCGCAAATCCTCCGATTGCTCCCATCATGCCGTGTCCGCCATGATGATGGGAGACATGCTGCGAAGGATAAGAGGAATATGGAACATGCGACGGGCCAACGTAAGAACGAGGCTGTTGTATCATTTCTCCTATCACCGCGCGCAATTTTCCCGACATTTCTTCCACATTCTCTATTTCCTCATTACTGAAGAATATTTCCCGTTTCAGTTCCGTTTCATGAAAGCCGCCAAACCCACTCCGCACATCCACTTCCAAATATAACCGGATTCCATTTTCTTCAATTTGCGCAGAAAATTCTACTTCTTCCACAACTCCCATCCACTCTTTCGTCGGGAAAAACGCAAATTCTTGGCCATATGCAGTTATTTTCCCTGAAGAAGGTTTTTCACGGAAGCCAATATTTCCTAATGCATGAAACAGTTTCTCAAGCGGCAGCGGAGGAAGAATATCGATCGCGTCTTGATCAAAAGCATCGACCCCGTCCGCAATATCTAAACGTGTTACAAACGCGTAGCGCACGCGGGGCCGAGTAATTGGCAAATGCAATGGAAGCACATACGAAAACGGCAATGCCTTTCTTTCGCCTGGCTGGATCGTAAATGAAGAAGAAACTGGAATGACGGCAACCGTGCGCCGGTATGCTTTCCCATCCGCTTGCACCATAAGCTGCAATTCCACCTCTAATTTGCGGATGTGCTGCTCCACCGTCCCTCCTTCAATGAGAAACTCTCCTTTCAATTGCTCGCCAACGCGGACACGCGGATGATGAAGCACAAGGTCTACTTTCGCGGCTCCAACTCCAAGTTTAGACAACAGCTTTTTCCACATTCGTTCATCTCTCCCCATGGAAATATCGTTTCTATGAATAGCTACGAATACAACGGCCGAAAAGATTCAACATAAATATCCTAAAGGTCATTGCCTTTAGGATGATAGTCTAAAAAAATATTTTCATGATGCCGAGGCAGATTAAAATCGTGCCTGGGATGACTGTTACCTTTCTTACTGCCTTTATCTTGGAGAGCAGATTTCCCGCTTTTAACCCTAAACCAATAAAAATGATATTTAATGTGCATACCAATAAGGCAAGCAGCAATGGCGGATACTTTAAAAACGAGGCACTGATCCCCGCGCCAAACGCATCCATCGACAGCGCAAACCCAATCAGCATCGCCTCTTTCATGCTAATGCTTCCTGAACTGTCCAAATCCCCCATCGCCGGGCATTTTAACACTTGAACAACGATGCCAAACCGTTTCAATTGAAACCTCCATGCTTTTATGCGGGGCGGAGGCGCCAGCGGTTCCATCTTTTCCTCCTTATCCGTTTCTTTTTTGACCACATTGTAAATCGCCCAAATGCCAAGCGCAATTAAAATGGCGGAAGCCAGCCACCGTTCCGCCTGCCCCGGCAAGAACAGCAGAAACACACTGCCGACACACATGGATAACAACAACATCGCGCCGGACATGCAGGCGATGACCAGCTTGGAGCGAAGCGGAAATTGAATTTTCCTGATTCCGTATGTCACCCCAACGCTTAAACTGTCCATACTGACGACAAAGGCTAACATGATCATCGATATATATTTCCACATTGTTCGTTCCTCCTGCGTTACTATATGCAATCATTCACGCAGAGGGAACTTTTTTGCACATTCGACATGCATCGATTTCCGGGGAAATATTTCCGCCTTTATCGACACATTATTCTTTTAAATGATATGGCAACGTCGCGATAACAATATCCTTTTTCATAATCAAGAAAAAGCGCAAAACAACCGCCGTTTGATTATGCAAGAGCGCATGCCACCATTTTTTGACGACGAATTGCGGCATTAAGATCGTTATCGGTGAACTGTTTGCTTGTTTTTCCACTTCATTAATATAGTCTAATATTGGCGAAAGAATGGTGCGGTAAGGGGAATAAATTACCCGCAATGGAATATCAGGATAAAATTTTTCCCATTTTGCTCTTAACTTTTGTTCCTCCTCCTCGTAAAAAATCACCGAGACTGCTGTGATATCGTTAGAAATGCTGCGCGCGTACTGCACCGACTGTGCGACTACTTTACTTACCCCGGAAATCGGAATGATCACTTTTGGCTTTAACATTTTTTCACGCCGCGTCCATTCTTGCTCGTCCAGCTTTAACTGTTCTCCTAACTTTACATAATGGTCGTGAATGCGGTAAAACAGCCATACTAACGATGGAATCGCGACAATGACTAACCATGCCCCTTGCGTAAATTTCGCCACCACCGTAATAACAGTGACCAGCCCCGTTACCGTCATTCCTGTCATCACGATCACTAATGTCGTTATATTCCGCTTTTCTTTCTCTTTCCATATTTTCTTTAACAATCCGCTTTGGCCGATCGTGAACGAAAGAAATACGCCTACCGCATACAGCGGGATAAGGGAATGAGTTTCACCGTGAAACGCGACAATGAGCACGATCGCCAATATGCTTAAAAGAATGATCCCATTGGAAAATACAAGACGGTCACCGCGCGCCGATAAGCTTCTCGGCAAAAACCGGTCGTTGGCGATAATGGAAGCGAGCTGCGGAAACCCGGCAAAGCTCGTATTGGCAGCCAGCACTAAAATGAACATCGTAATCATTTGAAACAGGTAAAAGAAGATGCTATTCCCGAACACATGATGGCCAATTTGGGAAATGACTGTCTTATGTTCCACTGGCGTCACGCCGAATCCCGCCGCCAACACGGTAATTCCTAAAAACATCGTGCCTAATAAAAGAGACATCCATCCCATCGTAATCGCCGCGTTTTTTGAGCTGTCCGGCTTGAATGCCGGGACACCGTTGCTAATCGCTTCTATTCCTGTCATTGCCGAACATCCGGACGCAAACGCCCTCAATAAAATAAACATGCTATACCCTGAGGCAAAAAAGTGTGCCGCAGAAGCGTGCTCTTTGTAATTAAATCCATGCCACCCTTCATGCCATAGCTGCCATCCCCCGGCAACAATAAGCACTAACACGGAAATAATAAACAAGTACGTTGGATAAGCAAATACCGTTGCCGACTCGGTAATTCCACGCAAGTTTAGAATCATGAGCAGCAATACAAGGGCAACCGCGATTTCCACCTTCCACGGCAGCAACCCCGGAAAAGCGGAAGTTAATGCGGCTACGCCAGAGCTAATGCTGACTGCCACAGTAAGAACATAGTCAATCATTAATGCCGCGCCGGCAACGAGGCTAGTCGTCGTGTTCAAATGATCTCTCGCAACCACATACGCTCCGCCGCCAGACGGAAAAGCGTAAATAATTTGCCGATAGGACAACGTAACAAGCAGCAGCAACACTAAGATGGCAACCGCAATCGGCAGCGAATAAAAGAACACGCTCGTTCCTAACAACATTAATACCAATAAAATTTCTTCTGTTGCATACGCGACCGATGAAAGCGCATCGGATGAAAACACCGCTAAAGCCTTCCATTTTGGTAGTTTTTCGTGTTGCAGCCGTTTAGTTTCCATCGGCGAACCTATAAGCAAACGCTTCAAAGAAGCCATCCGCTTTTCCCCCTCTTCTCTGTCATCCTTTAATTCGTTTTCTTTGTTCATTCATGATCATTACAAAATGAAAAAAACCGTTGAGGATGCACTCAACGGCTGCATTAGGCAAATGTTTCCCTTTACTTTACATCCCCCCAAAACGCTTACGAGGTTAGCTGTCGGGTTAGGGCATGGAGAGGTAGCCCTTCCTCATCGGATTCACCCCAAGTAACGCACATGCGCGTTACTAAATTGGTTCCCCCGCTCCATTAAGGATTCAGCGATTTTTCCTATATGATTATTCAATGATAGCTGCTATGTTACTCCTCTTTTTCGTTCCTGTAAAGGGGCAACAAAAAGGGATTCAAGGGAATTTTGCTTATTTTACCGCTTTTTCTTGTTTCTTTTTCTTTTTTTCGCATGTTTTTGCTTATTTTCTGCTTTCCGTTTAGCCAATCATAATTTTCCCTTTCGGATAACGGAACGGATCTGGCTTGCGATGCAACGTTACAGCGTAAGCGATCGTTAATGGCCCGACCCTTCCGGCAAACATCGTGCACATAATGATCACTTTTCCGAATGGAGACAGCTCCGGTGTCAGTCCCATCGATAATCCTACCGTGCTAAACGCCGACGTTGCTTCAAATAAAATCATTAAAAAATCTTTTCCCTGTTCCGTAATAGTGAGCAACATCGTTACAAATATGACGATGAACAATCCGCTGATCGTCACGGTCAGCGATTTATAAATCGTATCATACATAATCCGTTTTTTAAAAAAGACTACATCTTCTTTTCCTCTTATTTGCGACCAAACCGCTCCCAACAATATCGCAAAAGTGGTTGTCTTGATGCCGCCGCCGGTTGAACCGGGAGAGGCGCCAACAAACATAAGAAAGATGATCAAAAACAATGTCGGTTGCGTTAAATCAGAAATATTTAACGTGTTCGATCCGGCTGTTCTCGGTGTTACCGCTTGATAAAGAGTGGCCAAAAACTTGCCAAGCGGCGATAATGGCTCAAGCGTGTTCGGGTTGTGAAACTCAAGTAAAAAAATAAGCAAAATGCTGGACGCCAACAATATGCCGCTTGTGGCAACCGCCACTTTCGTATGCAATGAAAAGCGGCGCGTCTGCCGATATTCATATACTTCATTCATCACGATAAACCCGATTCCGCCCAATGTAATAAGCGCACATATAACAAGTGTGACAACCGGATCTTCCACATATCCTGTCAAACTGCGGAAATTCCCCATTAAATCAAAACCGGCGTTATTAAAATTAGAGACCGCATGAAACATGCCAAAATAAAAAGCTTTTAACAACGGCATGTCAAACGAGAAACGAACCGCTAACAATAAACCGCCTATCAGCTCAATCACAACAGTAAAAATTAATACCCGCTTCACTAAACGAACAATTCCCTCTATGGTCAAATTATTCATCGCTTCTTGAAGCAATAACCGTTCTTTTAAAGAAATTCGTTTTCCAAGCAAAAACGCAAAAAGTGTCGCAAATGTCATAAATCCAAGTCCGCCAACTTGAATCAGCGCCAAAATCACAAGCTGCCCGAACAATGTAAACGCCGTTCCCGTATCCACTACCACCAGCCCCGTTACACACGTCGCCGACGTTGCCGTAAACAACGCGTCTAAAAAAGGAAGGCCTTTTCCGTCATTTGTCGCAATCGGCAGCATTAACAGCGCTGTGCCGACCAAAATAATCACGGCAAATCCAGCTACTAACACTTTCGGAGGGTCTAAATAATATTTTCGTGCCTTTTTCATCCCGGCATCCTTCCCTCACTTTTTATCCGTTTTCTTTAGTTCTTCATCAAGCATAGAAAAAATATACCAAAAAAAGAGAGAAGTTTGGTACACTAAATTTTGAATCATAATGGACGATTCGCTTAATAAAATGAGTAAAAGGTGCAACCATCCATATATCCCCACATAAAAAATTTTTTACATAAATTATGAAACTATTTATCTTTCTTTTTCGTCTATATACAGCAGAGAGAAGTGCTTGTTCAAAAGAGAAAGGGGGCGGCAGCGGGAAAAGGCAAATTGATTGGAAATATGTTAAAAACATTCCATTTGACTTTATATAAAATAGATATTATGCTACTTGACGTAAAGATTTTTCAACATAAAGTGATGGTTTCACGTTTTTCATGCTGCACTTCCTTTGTGCAGCTGTTGTTCATATATTCATAGTTACTTGAATAACGGATAAGGAGGCGAAGAGGACGTGAAGAGGATTGGCGGAAAGCTGTTAGAAAAATACCGTTCTCTCCCTGATCAATATATCAGTTTTTTTATTTTTGCCATATTTTTGTTCTGGATGAAAACATATGCCGCTTATCAAGCTGAATTTCATTTAGGCATAAGCAATTCCATGCAGGAATTTCTATTATTTATCAACCCGGTTAGTTCGGCGGTTTTCTTTTTCGGATTGGCATTATTAGCGAAAGGAAAGCGGACATATACATGGCTTATTATCATTAATTTCGTTTTATCGTTTATTTTATACGCCAACATCGTGTACTACCGATTTTTTAGCGATTTTATTACGCTTCCGACGCTAACGCAAACGAAAAACTTTGGGGATTTGGGCAGCAGCATTTGGGAATTAATCAAATGGTACGATATTTTCTACTTTTTAGATACGGTGATCTTAATTGCCATTGTCACTTCCAAACGTTTTTCGCTGCCGGCAGTCCAAGTCGGGCGTTATAAAAAAAGCATCGTGTTCGCCATTGCCGCGCTTATTTTCAGCGTGAACCTTGCATTGGCGGAAATGGACCGTCCGCAATTGCTGACAAGAACGTTTGACCGCAATTATATTGTGAAATATTTAGGCGTTTACAACTATTTGATTTATGACGCCGTGCAAAGCATGAAATCATCGACACAGCGCGCTTTTGCGAATAAAAGCGATATTACGACGGTTTTAAACCATGTGCAAGCAACGTATGCGAAACCAAATCCGCAGTATTTCGGCGTTGCCAAAGGAATGAATGTCATTTACATTCATCTGGAATCGTTCCAAAACTTTTTGATTAACTATAAATTGCATGGCCAAGAGGTAACGCCATTTTTAAACTCGCTTGTGCGCGATCCTAATACGTTTTACTTTGATAACTTTTTCCATCAAACCGGACAAGGAAAAACGTCGGACGCTGAATTTATGTTAGAAAACTCGTTGTTTGGGTTGCCGCAAGGAGCGGTGTTTACGACAAAAGGGCAAAACACCTACCATGCCGCACCGGCGCTTCTGCACCAGCACGGATATACGACGGCCGTATTCCACGGCAACTATAAAACGTTCTGGAACCGCGACGAAATTTATAAATCGTTTGGTTTCGACCATTTCTTTGACGCAAGCTACTATGACATGAGCGATGAAAATGTGCTTAACTACGGATTAAAGGATAAACCGTTCTTTAGAGAGTCGATTCCGTTGCTAGAATCGTTAAGAGAGCCGTTCTATGTAAAATTTATTACGCTGTCGAACCATTTCCCTTATCCAATAAGCGAAGAAGATGCCACGATCGAACCCGCGAATACAGGCGATGGCTCGGTCGACCGTTATTTCCAAACGGCCCGCTATTTGGATGAATCGTTAAAAGAGTTCTTTGATTATCTGAAAAAATCCGGCTTATATGACCGTTCTGTCATCATTTTATATGGCGACCATTACGGAATCTCTGAAAATCACAATAAAGCGATGTCACAAGTGCTAGGAAAAGAAATTACGCCGTTTGAACACGCGCAATTGCAGCGGGTGCCTCTATTCATCCGCGTCCCTGGCGTCAAGGGCGGAATCATGCATCAATACGGCGGGCAAATTGATTTATTGCCAACGGTTCTTCACTTATTGGGAATCGACACGAAAAACTATGTTCACTTCGGTACAGACTTGTTGTCGCCAGAACATCAAGAAATCGTGCCGTTCCGTAACGGTGATTTTGTCACTCCGACCGTTACAGCAGTCAATGGAAAATATTACGATTCAAAAACGGGCGAACCAATTCCGGAAACTCCGGAAGTCAAACAGTTGGAGCAAATCGTCCGTACTAAACTCGACCTCTCGGATAAAGTCGTATATGGCGACTTGCTACGCTTTTACACACCAAAAGGATTCAAACCGGTCGATCCTACTAAATATGATTACAACAATCGCGACGAAGAAAAAAAGGGAAGCAAATAACAGCTTCCCTTTTTTATTTCGCCAACAGCCCAATCGCCCTTTGCGCATCGACATATCCCGCCCCGTATATATTCGGATCCCGGTCTTTCCATAAACCTGCTCCTTCTTTTAATGCCCTTTTAATTTCATCTGGCGTCGCATCCGGCTTATATTGAAGCATTAGCGCGACAATGCCGGCACAGATCGGCGTCGCCATCGATGTTCCCGACATGCTCATATAATATTGCCCGATGCGGTTTTGTTTTTGATATTTATCGAGGAAAGACTTTGGCGCACGCAAGGAAACGATATTGACCCCTGGAACGACAATATCCGGCTTGCTCACTCCATAGTAAGTAGGGCCGCGGCTCGAAAAATCGGCAATTTCATCATCTTCTCTTGTCTCTGCCGTATCGCGGTCGTCCAAAGCGCCAACCGTTATGATTTTATCGCTAATCCCCGGGCTTGAGATCGTTCGATATTCCGGCCCCGCGTTTCCAGCTGCCGCACAGACGACAATGCCCTTGTCCCATGCCTTTTCCGCCGCTTGAACAAGCGGATCGTCATTCTCTTCTGGAAATGGCTGCGATTCGCCGCCTAACGATAATGAAATAATATCGATTTTTTCGTCTTTGCTCGTTTCATTGTATTGTATGCACCATTCAATACCGCGAATAATCGTATCAAGCCTTCCTGCCCCCACCTTATTGAGCACTTTCACTCCGACTACATTTGCTTCATATGCGGGCCCCCTATACAATCCGGAAGAAACCGAGCCGTTTCCGGCGGCGTCCCCGGCGCAATGGGTGCCATGCCCGTTATCATCGTATGGTTCCGTACGTCCGTTGACAAAATCGACAAATCCGGCGATCCGCCCCTCTAAATCAGGATGCGGATAAATCCCTGTGTCGACAATCGCAATCGTCACTCCTTTTCCGCTTAATGCCGTGCCGTTTACAGCGACGTTTTTGGCGTTAGCGGACGGAACGGCGTTATTCAACAGCGCGCTTACTTTTCGGTTTAAGTATACTTTTTTCACATCGTGCCGCTGCAAAATTTGCTCTAATGCTTGCGGGGTCACTTCAGCACTGCATGAAGGGATATAGCGGAATTGATGATGAATTTTCATGCGGAAATGTTGTTTTTCCACTTCTTTAAGGGCAAAAACGCCATTTTCTTCGTGAAATTGAATGATGACCGGAATTCTTTTCATCTTTTTCATCCATCTTTCGAGCTGTTTATGAATGATACACGGAGTATACAGAAAAGGTTTATATATGCTTACCAGAAAATGACGCAAAGGACGGTCTAATTTATGTGCATAATGACGCGCCAGTTGAACGATGGAATACTCAAACATTCGCTTTCCTCCTTTTAGCGAAACTCCGGTTATACTCTATGAAAAAGGAGGAACTTCGCAACGGCTTGTGCCATAGGACAAACCAATCAAAAAAAGCCTGTCACACTTTGTTGAAGTATGACAGGCTCAAACTGCCGGCAAAAAATTGTGCATGTTTTCAATAACAGTGGGAAGAATAGGAAACTATGTGAATAAAAAGGGAGGACGGCGCTTCGCCCTCCAAAGTCATTCGCCAGTTTTTAGCTTATCGACAAAGCCAAGAGAACATCCCTTTTTCATTATTTACGCTTTCTGCTCTGCTTTCGCTTGTCTCATAAAGAACAGTTTATACATCACCGGAGTGCTGATGAGCGTGAGCAATGTAGACGAAGTAAGCCCACCGATGGCCGTAACGGCGAGAAAATTAACGTTCCTGATGTTCTGTTAGCGCAAGCGGAATGAGGGCAGCCACCGACGCAAACGTTATCATTAAAATCGGACGCAAGCGCGTTTTTCCTGCCTCTATGAATGCAGCACGAATCACCATTCCTTTTTGTTCGCGATCTGTCTGGTTGTTTTTGCGTTCATTGTACTTGGCAGCTGCCGTCAGTGCATTGGCCTCCTCCGTCCGATGACAGCGGCTGCAATGGCGAGGTTGTCTTTTCCTCTTCCCATACTTTTTCAAGCGCCTGCATAAACACTTCTATCGGTTGCGCGCCGGAAATCGCGTATTTGCGGTTCAGGACAAAGAACGGCACGCCGCGGACGCCCAAGCGGGCTGCCTCTGCCTCGTCCTTTCTCACTTCATCGCCATAACGGCTGCTTTCGAGAACTTGTCTCGCTTCCTCCCGATCGAGACCGGCTTCGCCAGCCAGATCGATGAGCACGTTATGGTCGCTAATTTGTTGCGAATCGGTAAAATAGGCTTGAAACAGCCGCTCCGCCACTTCCGGAAGTTTTCCTCTCTCTTCCGCATATTTGGCAAGGCGGTGGGCGTCAAACGTATTCGTCGGCTTCATTGTGTCAAAGCGAAACGTCAGCCCGACAGACTCTGCTTGTCTGCCAATATCGGCATTGACCCTTTTCGCTTCTTCGACCGAAATGCCGTATTTTTTCGCAATGATTTCATGGATCGACATATCATAATGCTTTTTCGCATCAGGATCCAGCTCAAAACTGCGGAATACGACTTCGACTTGGTCTTTATGCGGAAACTGCTCAAGCGCTTTCTCCAACCGGCGTTTTCCGATATAGCAAAATGGGCAGACAAAATCGGACCAAACTTCGATTTTCATCCTATATGCACCTCGGTTTAAGCTCTCCGTTGCATCAACAACAAGAAAGCAAAATTTATGGTTCCACCTTATTGTAGCGAATCGCCATGCGGATATTCAAATAAATGAACTTGGCATGCATAAAGGACGTACCGCTCATCATTATTTGGTAATGCGAAACTTCTTATTGAGCTGCCATGTCACAGCGAATACAAACAAGCCGAAAAGGATGCGAACCATTCCTCCCGCTTCGATGCGGTAACCAAATTCAGGGACAAGCTTTTTGGCAAGGACAAACATGCCGATAACAAGGCAGCAAGCAAACCAAATGCCCAAAAACTCTTTCACCTTGCCGCCAAAGGTGCTCGAATCATCATGAAAAGCAGATTTTCTAATCCAGCGCATAACGAGAGCAACCGCTAACAAAATAACAGCAAAATCAATAACAAACAAAACAGACGCTTTTCCAAGATACACGGTATCATCCACATCGGTAAACCATTCAGCCACCAGTTCTACTGCACCTGTCACCAAGACACCGAGAGCGAATAAGCGGACCGCCAAATAGCCAATAAACGCATATATATTTCTCTTTTTTTCCTTTGGCAACTGGCGGATCAGTTCATCGCAATATGCCTTTGCATCTGTTCCAAATATATCTTCCGCCATTTTGCCATGCTTCTGCGCCTCTAACAAATGATCTAGCAATTCCATCAATAACTCTTCGCTTTGCTGTTCGGATAATAATAATTGGGAACGGATATAAACAAGCATATTTTCGTAGTAGTTCCGATTATGTTCATTCAATTGTTTACGCTTTTCATTATTAAGCGCAACCAAATCTTTCGCGTTCATTCCATGTTTCCCCCTCGCAAAATTTTCTCGACCGGCTTGCGGATGCTCTCCCATTCAGCGATGAAGTCTTGCAGCGCTTCCTCCCCTTTTTCTGTCAGATGGTAATACTTTCGCTTCGGTCCTGAGGGGGAATCGCGCATTTCCCCCTTAATCAGCCCTGCTTTTTGCAGCCGAAGCAACAGCGGATAAATGGAGCCTTCACTAACGTCATTAAGGCCAAACTTCTGCAGCTTTACCGACAGTTCATAACCGTACACAGATTCCTTTTTAATAATGGCCAAAATGCATCCTTCCAGCACTCCTTTTAACAGCTGGCTTCTGAGCGACATGTTTTCCAACTCCTTATGTATCTTGTAATACAAGATAGTTAGTGAAAGAAAATGTATCTTGCATTGCAAGATACCTACTGTTTATTATATATTCATTTTCATCTGGTTTCAACCAAAATATTCCTTACATTTCAGTGTTGATTTTTAGGCCGCAGACAAAAATATCCGAAAACAGATCTTATTCAACTAATCTCTGTTAGTCAACCGTGCCATGTTTATCGTGTCACAGGATGAAAGTTAATTCACTCTTCCATAGGAGACTTTCATGCCATATGCAGCACCATTAAATGAATGATAGTTGAACAAGAAAATCAATCATATTTTTTATCGAGAACTAAACTAAAATCTAAAAATCCTTAAAAAATTAAGGTAGCACATATTAGTTGATTGAAGTGACCACTATCAAGTTAGACAGGGGTAAGACCATAACAAATGTCCTCTTTTTTACTGTCTTACCTGTAGGGGATAATACCACAAGAGAAGATCACTTTTTTCATTAACGCAACATCTAGTTCCATATAACACTACAAACCCTTTCCTCCCCTAAATTTTCAAGAATAATCTTTCCTCTCAGGTAAATGATCACCTGGTTGCAGGATTGGCACCTCGATACTCACGGTATGCGTATATTTCAATCCTATTCCCGTATTAAGAACGACAACCCTTTCTCCCCTACGAATCCATCCTCTCTCGCGCAGACGGCGGGCAGCTACAAACGCCGCAGCCCCTTCCGGACAAATAAAAGCCCCCTCGAGATTAGCAACGTTTCGCTGCTCATTAATGATGGCATCGTCTTCTACAGCAATCGCGCACCCATCTGTTTTATACAGAGCATCTAATACGAGGAAGTCCCCCAAAGCTTTCGGCACATTAATCCCGAAAGCAACAGTCGAAGAGTTTGGCCAGAATTCCGATACCCGTTTCCTTTCATTCCAGGCTTTTACAATAGGAGCGCAATTTTGCGCCTGTACAGCCACCAGCCTTGGCATCTTTCCTTGCACCCATCCAAGATCCTGCAATTCTTTCAGCACCTTATAAATCCCTATCAGCCCGACACCTCCCCCGGTCGGATATAAAATGACATCAGGGAGTTGCCAAGAGAATTGCTCCGCTATCTCCAATCCCATCGTTTTCTTACCTTCAATACGGTAAGGCTCTTTAAGCGTAGAGGCGTCATACAGGTTTCGCTCCTGGATTGCTTTGCTGACTATGGCCCCTGCATCGCTGATTAAACCGTTCACCAAGTAAAGATCGGCTCCAGCGATGGCACATTCGTTCCTTGTAATCGTTGGAGCGTCCACTGGCATTACAACAGTTACTTGAATCCCTGCCCTAGCTGCATAAAGCGACCACGCCGCTCCTGCATTTCCATTTGTCGGCATAGCCAACTTTTTGACTCCCAGTTCTTTTGCTTTTGATATACCAACAGCTGCCCCTCTCGCTTTAAAGGTTCCTGTCGGAATTACTCCTTCGTCCTTCATATATAACTGCTCGATATCCATGTCTTTACCAAGCCGAGGCATAGGAACAAGCGGCGTCATGCCTTCTCCTAAAGAAACGATATGTTCAGGATTTTCTACGGGTAATAATTCGTGGTACCGCCATAGGTTAGGCTCTCTGCTTGCAATAATTTCACGGCTTAGGTCTGCGCGTAACGCGTCAAGATGGTATGCGACAAGCAGCGGCGAACCGCACTCACATAGCTGATGCTTTTTATTTGTGCCATATGTTTTTTGACACTTCGGACAGTACAAATGGGATACATAACTGAATGGCATGGTATCCTTTCTCCCTTATTATTAAAATATGTAATATCGTATTGGATTAATATGTTTTTATGTCCGTAATAATATAACCATATTTATCCGCTGTCAATATATGATGTGTGCTTTATTTATCGTATACGAAAAAACATGTTTCGTTTTCTCCCCGTTACGTTAGCGAACGGAATCTTCCCGCCATCCCTTTATGTAGTGCATATCAACACCTTTGTTTTATCGGGTTTTTCTGCTGACATTCTAACTTCCAACTCCTCTCCATCACATTCAAAAAGAAGAGCAATAGCGTACACTTATAATACCTAGTGGATCCTTCTCCGTAAACATCCCTTTAGAGCTTAAAACACACTAAACCCCAGGTCATAATGACCTGGGGTTTAAAACGGACAAGGAGATATTTCATCTGAAAAGCTAAAAATAGGCGCCTATCCCGCCATCGCGCTCGATGGTGTCAAGACTTACTTAAGCAACTGCCTTAATTCCTCGGTCATTTGCTCGGCCAACTCAGGTCTTCCGTGAAACTGAGCCGGGGTATTCTGAAACAGCTCGATCCGCCAGCACTCTTCGTTCTTGACTGCGACAAGCGTGTGATGCGCGTTGAGCTTCGGATCGACATCTGACTGTCCAGGCGACACCATTCCTGCTATAGCGCGTAAAATGGCAATGTCAGAAGCGAGAAAACGCACATCTTTCACTTTGCTCACATATGGGGGAGTGGGATGATTTTCAAAGATCGGGTGAAGATGGGCAAAGATCTCCTCCCGTCCAATTGCCTGGGTCCCATCAAAGCCGATGAGCTCGCCCTTCTCTGTAAATTGCTCCGCCATTGCAGCGGCATTGCGGTCATTCCATCCATCTAACAGCCGTTGATAGAGCGCGATGACTTCATTTGCTGCAGAAGATTTCACACTAATTCTCCTTTCGTTTCTTGACAAGCTGGTTCTATTATAGCACATATGTTCGTTTTCAAAAATCAAAAGTTTCCCTCCTTCCCCGCGTTTCGAGGAGGGAGACTTTTCGGGAAAAATGTTAAACTACCTGCAAAGCCTGCCACACATCTGCTTTCAGATCATCGATATGTTCGAGCCCGACCGAGAATCGCACGAAATTGGCCGGAATCCCAGCTGTTTTCATCTGCTCCTCGGTCATCACTCCTTCCCACATCGCTGCTGTATGTACCACAAGGGAATCGACGCCTCCCAGGCTCACTGCGTTAGGCGGCAGTTTTAACGCGGAAACAAACCGCTGAGTTTCTTCATAACCGCCTTTAATGGCAAAGGCAATGACCGCCCCGAACCCGCGCATCTGCCGTTTGGCCAATTCATGTTGCGGATGGCTCGGAAGACCAGGATAATACACCCGCTCTACCTGCGGCTGCTCCTCCAAAAATTCAGCCAAAGCTAAAGCGTTGGCGTTAATGCGTTCCATTCGTATCGGAAGCGTACGCAGACCGCGCAATAACAGCCATGCATCCATTGGCGAAAGGACCGAACCGATGGAAATATGCGTCTGCCAAATGCGCTCCGCCAACTCCTTGCTCGTGCAGATGACACCAGCTGTCAAATCATGGTGCCCACCTAAATACTTTGTTGCGCTGTGAATAACGACATCGACGCCTAAATCGTGAGGCCGCTGATTGATCGGCGACGCAAATGTGTTATCGGCCACGACGATAATCCCTCGCGGACGCGCCAGCTCCACCACCGCAGCCAAATCCGTCAATACTAAAGTCGGATTAGCTGGCGTCTCCACCATGATGAGCTTTGTGTTCGGCCGTATCGCTTCCGCAAAAGCGTTAATGTCCGCTTGCTCGACCAGCGTCACTTCCACACCAAACCGCGGCAACATCTCATCCATGATCTTGGCGGTGCTCATATAATGCCGCGTCTGTGCGATCACATGATCTCCCGCACTGACCAGAGTCAAAATGGTCGTAGCGATTGCCCCCATCCCGGAACCAGTGACAAGCGCGGTTTCCGTGCCTTCCAGCTCCGCCATAATCTTCGCTACGCGCTCATGCACTGGATTGCCGTAACGCGTGTAATACCGGGGATGCCGGGGCGTTCCCGCCATTTCCGCAAATTCGCGGGAATTATGGGCACGAAACGTAGCTGTGTAATAAATTGCCGGAGCCACCGTTCTGTCATCGATGACCCAATCATCGCCATGTATAACCAACGTTTCCGTCCGTAACCCTTCAAGATTCATCTCTTCACGATGATCACGTTTATCCATCCGCTTTCTCTCCTTTACTTTTCTTGATAAAAACAGGCAATGCCGCCGATGATGTCTCGCATAAATCAACAGCAAAATTCACAGAACCTTAATGTATTTCAGAATTTAATACATATTATATAATTTTTCTTAAAAAAAAGTAAACCCATCGTTATAGATGGATTAAGTCAGGGATTGGCGGTATATTTTCCCCTTCCCTGTTGTTTGCAAAGATGCTCTCTTCCCATCTTCCCGCGGCAGCGCCATCTATGTAAAATAAAAGCAGGGCAAGCCCCTGCTTTTGTTCACATTATTTTTTGTTTTTATCCGCAAAGACTGCCATAGCATCGCGCATAAACTTCGCTAATCCTTCCCCAAATTGGTCGATGTTTTTGGTGAAGCGTGCATCATCCACGTACATTTGCCCTAATCCTTTGAACGCTTCGAGCGAGTAATTGCCAAAGTTATTGTTCAAAAAATCATACCATTCTTTAATTGCCGCTTGCGCCTCTTCTGATTCAGGAGAGCCATGGCGAAGGGCCGCAAGTTTTTGATAGATCGAATTCATTGCTTTAACTATAGCTTCTTGTTCTTCTTTAGACATGTTCCTCAATTTGGCATTCGCATTGTCGACAGCTTCATCTCCCCAGAGTTTACGGGCTTCTTGTTCGTATGGATTATGACGAAAATCAAAGCCTTCAAACTTCTCTTTGTTCGTCATTTGAATTTCTCCTTTCATATGCTGAATGGTCTTATCAATCGTAGCAATCATTTTATCAAGCCGCCTGCGTTTCTCCAGCAGCATTTTTCGTTGCAGCACCAACGCCTCATATCGATCAAACGAAGGACTATTGATAATTTCTTTGACTTTTTTTAAAGGGAAGCCAAGCTCTTTGAAAAATAAGATTTGTTGCAATTTCTCAAGGTCATCATCTGTATAAAGGCGATAACCGGACTCGGTTGTCTTCTCTGGGGTTAATAGCCCGATTTCATCATAATAATGCAGTGTGCGCACACTAATGCCAACTAAATCTGCCACTTCTTTCACTTTCATTGCCATCATTTCGGCCTCCCTTCAACATTCACTATAAAGTATCACGTGACGTGAGAGTCAACATATGTTTTGAAAAATATTGCATTCGATGCACAAAATATGCATAACACCGTTCAGAGATCCGAACGGTGTTAACTAAACAAAGCCATCTGTAAACGCAAAATGACCTTATTTTTTTCCAATTAAAACATCTAGATCGATGGTTATTTCGGATAAATTCATGTTTAACAATGCCTCTATCTTTTCCGCTGTTGCAGACCATGATAAAGGAGTCATGCGAATCAACGGTGAAATCAGCGCTTTACTCAAAGAAACACTGTAACACAACCGAAACATGTCCACAGTTTCAAAGTTAGCATTAAATCTTCGAACTATCTTTTGATTAGAATAAGACTGCTTTTCTGGTTCATCAAAGAAAACTTCTCTTAGTTCTTTCAGATAATCACTTCGAGGAACCACTTTTATGACGATGCCGTTGTCATTCAGCAGTCTTTGGAATTCTTTATAGTTTGCTGGCGACAGGATGTTAAGGATTACGTCAAATGTGTTGCTCTTAAAAGGGCTGTGTGCAAGATCAGCGACGCACCAAATCATGTTTGAATGATGCTTAGCTGCTACCAAAATACCCTCTTTCGCTATATCAATCCCCACTCCCAATACTTCACCGGTGGAATGAGAACTGATTTTCTGCTTGATCCTGGATAAATGCGATCCCTCTCCGCATCCTGTGTCTAGTATTTTTACCGTTTCTTCCTCTAAACGCACGTCATTTTTTATCCATTCACTAACCATCCTGTATAACGGTTCAAAAAATCCACTTTCAGCAATAATCTTACGTGATTCAAATAATTCTTTATCGTACCTCGATGCGAGAGAACGAGTCATCAAATTTACATATCCCTGCTTGGCGATATCAAAAGTATGGTTGTTAGAGCAAATTAAACTTTTCAAGTCCACGATTCCCATAGGAGACGAACAAATTGGACATTGGAAAATCTTTTCAAATTTATTGATCAGTTCGGCGCATATGATTTTTTTGCTCATTTAACAATGCCCCCACCTTTTATAATAATTAGTTATTTTTGTGCTTTTTGGCTTTTGGCCAGTACGGACGTTGAACATACTGGACCATCGTATGGAAAACAATCCCCCACTGAATTTCATTCAGCAAACAAATGGCTATATTTCGGTTGACGCCGAGATTTCGAACCAAACGGGTTATTTGCGGAGGAGTAAACACTCCTTTCAACGCTTCGTACAATGGCAGTTGCGGATATTTCAAAGCATATTCAGCCAACCCTAAAAAACTGTCATGATATTTGTATGGAATGCTAAGTTTCTTTTTCCTCCGTATGATTAAGATGGCGGAATCTACCTTTGGTGGAGGGGAAAAGTTTTCACGAGAAATTTCTCTTACATATCCTAAATCAAACCACATTCGCCACTTTAAAATAAGCGGATTCGTAATGGGATAAGAAGTGAAACGCTTAGCTGCTCCTTTTTCCATCACTAACACGGCTCTTTGTAATGAATTAGCAGGTTGATGAAGAAGCATTTTCATAATTGGCGTCGTAATAGCATATGGGATGCCAGCTACGACAATAAAAGGTTCTTTAGGAAGATGAAGCTTTAAAATATCTTGTTGAATAACTTTAATATTAGGATAAGCTTCCGCTTTTTTCTTAAGAATCTCTACAAAGCGAGGGTCATACTCTACAGCGATAACCTTTCCTGCTTTTTCTGCCACCGGAAACGTCAATGCTCCTTTTCCCGCTCCAAGATCCAATACGGTGTCATTAGAAGTCAAATTTGCTATTTGAATTAAGTCATTAATGATCCGCTTGTTATGCAAAAGATGTTGACCAGAAAAATTAGGCCACTCTATATATTTGCGAATCTTACGATTACGTTTATTTTGTTTTTTCATATAGATCCTCCATTACTTTGACAAAATAAAAAAACACAGGCGATCTGCCTGTGTTTCAGTAAAGGAATATGGACCTATCTAAGAAACCAAAAAGGATCAGTGATTTTCAGAAGAAAACGATGATTCATTTCCCGGTCACAATTCTGGCCTTCCAATAAAGAATGGCATACTTAACTTAACCTGCCCACACGTCATAAAATAACAGCAAAAAAACCAAATGCATGCGGTGTGGATAAAAATACGAAGAAACATTCCTTATCGAATATTGTTGAAAGAAAAACAAAAAAGGGGGCAGATTCGCCCCCTATTTTTCCGCATTATTATAAAACAACAGGGTTCCTTAAAAATAGGCAGACCAATCCCATTTACTCTACACACAGGCAGAGCCTTTGAACGTATTCAATTACCCGTTCAAAGCTTGGGATCGAAGTCTGATAAATGTCACAAGGAAACCCTCCATTTTCAAAAATCAATAGTAGTATAACATAATCATTAACTTATAAACAACAGGAAAAAATTCATCCCATAAAACTGTTATTAAAGCAAAAAAGGCTCATCTTTCGAATTTTAAAATCTTTTGATTCTCTCTGCTTAGCGGGCTTCCGTGAAAAAATAACAGAGAACGCATATCTCTCCCCGTAATCCGTGAAGGCTTTCATTATTGGCTCTATTACACAACCAAACACACTTATTAAGTGGATAACTGACTCCCATCTATCCAGCACTGTGAGATTGCTCTTCACGTAACCTTGCTAAAAACACACCTAGAAGTACAGTGAAAAAATCCGTTTTTTATTTCATCATTTGTTTAATGAACTCTTTATTTTGTTCTTTAAAGATTTCGTTATGTGAAGAAACCATCCCAAACGGAGCAGCCATAGGCTCAATAAACCGTTTAGCGCTGTTGACCGCATTTGCTGCGTCTTGAAAAGCACCGATGATTAAATTTAATTTTCCGTCATATTTTAAAATATCACCAGCCGCATAAAGCCCGGGGACGGAGGACTCACAATTCGCATTGCCTGCAATATAATCATTATCGACCATTTTTATATCTAACTCACTATTGTCAAGTAATGATGTATCACGTTCATAACCGTGATTAACAATCACTTCATCCACCGGCAAATAGATAACTTCTCCCGTTTCATGGTTTGTCAGCTCGACACGGTCAATGATTTCATGATTCGCACTGGCGATTAATTTGGTAATCGACGTATTAAAATAACAAACGGCTGAACTATTCAATAACTGCGTTACTTGTGATTCATGACCTTTTAACTCTTCTTTTCGATAGGTTAAGTACACTTTTTTGGCAATCGGCACTAATTCATTCGCCCAATCGATAGCAGAGTTGCCGCCGCCAGAAATGATCACGGTTTTATCTTTAAAGCGCTTTAATGATTTCACCGCATAATGTAAATTCGTTACCTCAAATTTTTCTGCCCCTTCTATCTCCAGTTTTTTCGGCTTTAAGATGCCACTTCCTACCGCCACAATTACTGTCTTTGAAAAATGCTGCTGTCCGGAAGCCGTCGATAACACAAAAATGCCATCATTCTGCCGCTTCATGGACACTACCTTTTCATTTAATATGACCGTAGGATGAAACGTTAACCCTTGTTTTACTAATTGTTTCATTAACTGTTCTCCTGTTATGGGCGCATGCCCTCCCACATCCCAAATTATTTTCTCAGGATAGACATGCAGTTTCCCACCTAACTGCGGCTGACATTCAATCAGCTTTGTCTTCATCTTCCGCAGCCCGCTGTAGAAAGCAGCGTAAAGCCCTGCTGGCCCTCCGCCAATAATCGTCACATCATACAGTTCTTCCCGTTCCATCGGCTTCACCTCACATGGCAATCATCAACGATTATCATTCTCAATAAAATATATCTCTTTTTCTCCTCTTTTACAATATGATTATTGACAATCTGAACAAATTTCTTTACATTGTATAGTGTACTACATTGATAATGATTATCGTTATTAACCGTTTTTTTCAAGAACAGGAGGTGAAATCCATGGTTCGCCTGTACACGCAGGATTTAAATATTGGCTATCATGAACAGTTAATTGTGAAAAATTTGAACATCCAAATTCCTGATCAAAAAATTACAGCCATTATCGGACCGAATGGCTGCGGCAAATCCACCCTCTTAAAAACATTGACGCGGATTATAACGCCTCAATCAGGAACAGTCGTTTTAGATGGAAAACAAATTTTCCATGAAAATACAAAAATCCTTGCAAGAAAGATGGCGATTCTTCCCCAAACACCGGAAAGTCCAGGCGGGCTGACAGTCGGAGAACTCGTTTCCTACGGCCGCTTTCCTTACCAAAAAGGATTCGGACACTTAACGAAAAAAGATTATGAAGTCATTGATTGGGCGCTGGAAGTAACAGGGACGATCGAGTTTAAATACCGCCCTGTCGATTCGCTGTCTGGCGGGCAACGCCAGCGTGTGTGGATCGCCATGGCGCTTGCCCAAGAAACGGACATTATTTTCCTTGATGAACCGACTACCTATTTAGATATGGCCCATCAGCTTGAAGTATTGGAGCTATTGCAAAAACTGAACGTTGAACAAGGCCGGACGATCATCATGGTTCTCCATGATTTAAACCAAGCGGCCCGTTTCGCGGATTATATTATCGCTTTGAAAGACGGAAAAATTGTGAAAGCCGGAAACGGCGACGAAGTGATGACACGTGATGTGCTCAAACAAGTATTTCATATTGATGCCGAAATCGGGCGAGACCCTCGGACGAACAAACCGATATGCCTGACATATCACTTACTGAAAGGAGAATAAAGAAATGAAAAAACTGTTGATCCCCTTCATCGTGCTGATTGTACTAGTAATGAGCGCTTGCGGCGGCAAGACAACTGAAAATAAAGACAATTCCGCCGCAAAAGAAAAGGAACCAGAAACGATTACGTATCAATCCGAAAACGGGCCAATCGAGGTTCCTGCCCATCCGAAACGTGTGGTTGTGCTGTCCTCTTTCGCCGGTCATGTGATGGCCTTAGGCGTCAATATCGTTGGTGTCGATCAATGGTCGAAAATGAACCCTCGCTTTCAAGACAAGCTGAAAAATGCCGAGGTAGTGACTGACGAAGATATCGAAAAAATCATAGAATTAAATCCAGATTTGATTATTGGTTTGTCTAACACAAAGAACGTCGATAAATTAAGCAAAATTGCTCCAACTGTCACATATACGTACGGAAAAGTTGACTACTTAACACAATTTTTAGAAATCGGCAAACTGTTAAATAAAGAAAAAGAGGCGAAAGCGTGGATCGATGACTTTAAAAAACGGGCGCAACAAGCCGGAGAAGAAATAAAAGCGAAAATTGGCGAAAATGCCACTGTTTCTGTCATCGAAAACTTCGATAAACAACTTTATGTTTTTGGAAATAACTGGGGCAGAGGTACTGAAATTCTTTATCAAGAAATGAAGTTAAAAATGCCTAAAAAAGTGGAAGAAATGGCATTAAAACAAGGTTATTATGCACTGTCATTAGAAGCGCTGCCTCAGTTCGCCGGCGACTATTTAATCATTAGCAAAAATCCGGATGGCGACACTTCATTCCAGCAAACGGAAACATACAAAAACCTTCCGGCAGTAAAAAACCACCGGGTGTTTGAGGCAAATGCGAAAGAGTTCTATTTTAATGATCCGATCACACTAGAGTACCAGCTCGATTTCTTTAAAAAACATTTTTTAGGTGAGTAAACGGAAAAGACGAGGAATTCTTAAACATTAAGAATTCCTCGTTTAAGTGTTCCAAAGAAAAAAGAAAAGAGAGGATAAACATGACGGCAAAAACGGAACGGTCGATCCCGTTTATCTATAAGTTCATTGTTGCCATCTTTGCGCTTGCCGGGATGTTTTTGATCGCTATGGTGCTAGGCGCGGCAAATACGACCATCAAAGATGTCTGGCTTGCCCTCACTTCCCATGTAAAAAATGAACAAATTTTAATTATTCGCGAGCTCCGCCTGCCACGTGAAATTGCTGCGGTATTTGTCGGAGCCGCATTAGCCACTTCCGGTGCGATTATGCAAGGGATCACGAGAAACCCGCTTGCTGATCCTGGCCTGCTTGGATTAACAGCCGGCGCCAATGCAGCATTGGCCATTACAATGGCCTTCATTCCCTCGGCCAATTATTTTAGCATCACGATTGCCTGTTTTATCGGGGCAGCTGTCGGATCGATGATGGTTTTCGGCATTGGCGCGATGAAAAAAGGAGGCTTTTCACCACTTCGAATGGTGCTAGCCGGCGCTGCTGTTTCCACATTCTTATACGCAATCTCAGAAGGAGTCGGCATTTACTTTAAAATTTCAAAAGATGTGTCGATGTGGACGGCAGGAGGATTTATCGGAACTTCCTGGCGTCAGCTTCAAGTCATTGTTCCCTTTATTGCAATCGGCATGCTTATTTCGCTTTTTTTCTCAAGACAGCTGACCATTCTTAGCCTCAATGAAGAAGTGGCAGTCGGGTTAGGCCAAAAAACGACGCAAATAAAAACGATCCTATTCTTTGCCATTATCCTGCTCACTGGCGCTTCGGTGGCGCTTGCCGGAAATATGACGTTCATCGGTTTAATGGTGCCGCATATTGTTCGGGCAATGGTGGGAACGGATTACCGTTTTGTCCTGCCAATGTCAGCGATTTTAGGAGCGACTTTGACGCTTTTGGCTGATACACTTGGCCGGACGATCAACGCACCGTATGAAACGCCAGTGGCGGCAATCGTTGCGATCATGGGCCTGCCTTTCTTCCTGTTTATTGTGCATAAAGGGGGGAAAACACTCTCATGATTCAATCAGCGTTAATCAAAAAACAACGGCGGATTCTCGTTATTTTACTGATATTGATCATGGCAACAATCGTGATCGGGATGGGAACAGGTTATTCCTCCCTATCTTATGACCGGCTGATTCCCGTCCTTTTCGGCCAAGGCACGTTTAAAGAAGAATTTATTTTATTTTCCATCCGCCTGCCGCGGATTGTGATCACACTGCTGGCCGGGATGGCCCTCGCGTTGTCGGGCGCTATTTTGCAAGGAATCACTCGGAACGATTTAGCGGATCCCGGCATTTTAGGCATTAATTCTGGCGCCGGCGTTGGAGTGGCGTTGTTCTTTTTGTTTTTCCCTATACAGTCGAATTCCTTTGCTTACTTGATTCCGCTTATCGCCTTTATTAGCGCTTTACTGACGGCGTGTTTCATTTATTTGCTATCATATAACCGAAACGCAGGGTTTCAGCCAGTAAGGTTGGTGCTTATCGGAGTCGGATTTTCCATGGCGCTTTCTGGGGCCATGATTGTGCTCATTTCCTCTGCCGAACGGACAAAAGTAGATTTTATCGCCAAATGGCTGGCCGGAAATATATGGGGTGATGATTGGCCGTTTATATTAGCCATTCTTCCATGGTTAATTGTCCTGATACCATTGACATTATACAAAGCAAACCGGTTGAATATATTAGAATTAAATGAACCGATGGCAATCGGAGTCGGATTAGAAATTCAAAAAGAGCGCATTTTATTGATGATCACTGCTGTTGCGCTAGCCGCTGCCGCCGTTTCCGTCACCGGAGGAATTGCATTTATCGGCCTCATGGCTCCGCATATCGCAAAAGCATTAATAGGGCCGAGAAACCAACTATTTATCCCGATCGCAATTCTGATGGGCGGATGGCTTTTATTATTCGCTGACACCATCGGGCGCAATATAGCAGACGGTATTCCAACAGGCATCATCGTTTCTTTAATCGGCGCGCCATATTTTATTTATTTATTACTGAGAAAATAATGTTCTGCCATAGCAATCAGCGGCATCTTGTTTGACATCCGTCCTGTCCAACCGTCACATTGCAATATAAACGCACACCATCATGATATAGGGCCAAAAAAAATACAGGCAATCTTTGGTTAACCATCAGAAGAATATTTCGGCTGTCGGAGACAGTAACTTTGGCTTTACGACCAAAACCGAACAACGATCCGCTGAACGAACATGAATAAGCCAAGAAGCGGTGTTGTTCGGTTGCCGGCATCCGGGAAAAGGACTTAAACTTTTCATATGGATAAATACTTGGTTACATTTTTTTATAAAAATATCCCCCTATAGCAAACAGTATCTTTCATTTTCTGTCCGCATATAAGGAGATCATTCATGATGATACTTTCAATCTAGCCGGATAGGATGATCATGCTCTTCTCGAGGCAAACCGCAAGGCACGGCTGACTAAAGCTGGCAATACCGATACGTGACCTTCTCCCTTAAATTCCTCAAACTCAACATATACTCCGCGATCGGCAAGAGCGGACAGGCGTTCTGCCAACTCCTTTGCGTTATTACTTATGCGGCTTTTATGGCTTTTCTCTAATTCTCCGACTGCCAACAAAACGTCAACGTTTAGCGTTTCTCGCTGCAAACGGGACACGAATTGTTGCTCCGCTTCGCGAAGAAATCGCTTGTTCCAATGAATGGATGGGCTTCCCGCAATATACGTCCGGAAGGCCGCCGGCTTGGTGAAAAGCACAGACAGCGCAAAAAGCCCGCCAAGTGAATGCCCAAAGAGCGCTTGCCTCTCTCTGTCAATTGGGAACTCACCTTCTATCTCCGGCTTTAATTCTTCTTCAATAAATGTTAAGAAAGCTTCCGCCCCTCCTAATTCCGGCCATGCGGCTCCGTCGGGCCTGGCAGGCAGTTCGTCAACGGACACCGGCATAGTAAAATCATAAAAACGCGCAGGGGCAAACGGCATTTCTGTCGGATAACCAATGCCGACGATCACGGTTGGAACGACTCCCGTCTTGTCAGATCGGTTCGCTTGCACACGCATCGCTTCCACCATCGTTCCGAACACGGCATTAGCATCTAGCAAATAGATAACCGGAAACCCCGAAGGAGGCGGATCGCCATCAGGTTTGGCCACAAAAATCTGATATTCGCGGTTCCCAGCACGCGAATGCATTATGCGCTGTTCTGTCCGCGGTATGGTGAACTCGCGGACAGTAGTGTTCTTGACCATCATCGAAGTCTGTTCCATTTTCTTGTGGGCCACCGCTGATCCCTCCTCTACATCTTAATTATTTATGCATGATGCTTGTCGGCGGACAACCAACACCCGCAGGCAGATCTGTTTCGTTCGAATACAGCCATTTCAGCGCTTCAGGGAATCGTTTCGAAAAAAATATGCGGCCATGCGGTGCGCCTTCTTCAAGGACAAACCGCAATCTTTCGCTGGCCAATCCGTTATTCATCAATATGGTGCAGGCTTCTTTCGTTTTTGAAACCATCTCTTTCTGAATACTCTGCTTCCCGATTCCCTCTATGCTTCCCACATCCATATACATTTTCAGTCCGGGATCGATGTTTTTCGATTGCATAAAACCGATGAAGCCTTCGTACCAAAACGATCCTGATATCGAACCGATTTTTCCAAACACATTAGGGTACAAATAAGCAGCATAAATGGAAATCAGCCCTCCGAGCGACGCCCCGATTATTCCCGTTTGTTGCCGGCGGCCATCCGTCTTATATTTTCTGTCAATATAAGGTTTTAATTTTTCTACAAGAAACGAAAGATAATCGGAGCCCTGTCCGCCAAAATCGGCATATTTATCGGACAGTGCTTTAGCATGCCACGGCGTATATTCATCCAACCGGTTTTTCGGCTCAATGCCAACCAGTAAAAGCTCTCCAAGTTCACCATTAGCGAACATGCATTCTAATCGCGCCAAGGAATTATTCTGGCGAGGATCGAATAAGTCACCGCCATCCTGTACATAAACAACCGGGAATGCCGCTCTGCTTGTTTCATAAGAGGGAGGAAGATAGATGAAGAGTTCCCTCCCGGCAAAGGACTCTGTAACTAATGTGCCGTTCATATCGCTCTCCTCCTTAGCCCCAAATCAGGCTTGATCAAAGACAGTGATCAAATGAGCGGCAGGAATTCTTGGTTGTGCAGATGGAATTTTCGCAGGATATCCGATATGAAGATTGCCTACCACCTTTTCCACAGGCTGGATTCCCATTGTTTCCCGGAAGATGGGTTCATGTAGCCATCCGTATGTTTCCCACACCATTCCGATTCCCTTCTCCCATGCCAATAAACTAAAGTTGTGGATAACGCAACTAGTCGACGCATAATCTTCTTCCCTGACAATCAGATTCGGATCTTCCCTCATCAGGACAGTTAAAATCATCGGAATGGACATGATTTTATTGTAAAATTTTTGTCCAACTTCTTTCTTTTTGCTTGGATCCGGTTCTTTGCTCTCTTTGATTTTCCGCACCGCCTCGGCGATCTTCCTGCGTCCTTCACCATAAGTGAGAATAAAACGCCACGGCTGCGTCATACGGTGATTGGGCACCCAAACGGCGGTGTCCAGCAGTTCCATCACAAGTTCGGGAGATACGGGGCGATCCTCGAAAACATGAATCGAGCGGCGTTCTCTCAACAATTGGCTAAGTTCCATAACCATCCTCCATTTCACCTTATGGACAAGGTCTTTGTCTTCCTACACTCTCGTTTTAAACAACAAGTACACAAAATAAGGGATACCAATGATGGAAATGACAACCCCGACAGGCAGCTCGACTGGGGAAAAGACGGTTTTGGCAATAAAATCGGAAACGATGACTAAAAGCATGCCGATAGTCCCGCATACGGGAAGCGCCCGATAATGATGAATGCCGACTAAACGTTTGGCAATGTGAGGGGCAAGCAAACCGACAAACCCAATATTTCCTGATACGGACACACACGCGCTCACGATGCCGATGCTGGTTAAAAGCAGTATATTTTTTTCTTTTTCCGTGGAGACTCCCAAGCCTTTCGCACTTTCTTCTCCTAATTGAAGCAGATCAAGAATATACGATTTTCTGATGATAATGGGAATTAAAATAACAAGCCATGGCAACATGGAAGTGATATATTGCCAATTGGCATTCCAAATGCTTCCTGTGAACCATACCGTCGCCATCTCGAAATCCTGTGGGTTCATTTTCAGTGATAAGTATAAAGACAAGGCCCCGAGACCGGAACCTGCTGCGATCCCGACTAAGATCAGGCGCTGGGGATCCAATCTCCCGTCCCGCCAAGCAAAAAAGTAAATCAGAACAGCAGTTCCCAGACCGCCAATCCATCCAAACAACGGCATCGCCAAAATGGACAACCATCCACTTCCTGTTATTCGTCCCTCAAAGAAAAACATAAAAATGACAATCGCAGCTCCCGCTCCCGCATTAATGCCTAAAATCCCGGGATCGGCCAGCCCGTTTCTGCTTATCCCTTGTATCGCGGCTCCCGCGACGCCGAGACCGAACCCGACAAGGGCGGCAACTATAATGCGAGGCAGCCGAAAGTCAAAAATGACCAAATCATGCTCCGGAACAGGATGGATTCGCAGCAAAGTTTTTAACACTTCCATCACTGTCATATCAAATACGCCATTCGTCAGACTGACATAAACCGCAATGAGCACAATCCCGAAATTGACGAGCAGCACTGTCCAATAGCGCCCCGCCGAGTTTTTAAGCATGTTTCCCTCCTCCTCTCTTGTAAATTAAATAGAGGAAGAAAGGCACTCCTATCAAGGAAGTGACGACCCCGATCGGCGTCTCAAACGGATAGTTCAAGAACCTGCTGAAGATATCGGAAAGTGCCAAAAAAATGGCTCCGAGAACGCCGGCGCAAGGAATAATCCACCGATAATCAACCCCAACTAAAAACCGGGTGATATGAGGAATAATCAGGCCCACGAATCCGATATTACCAGCCAAAGCGACGGAAATGCCGGTTAAAATGACGACGCTGGCGACAGCCATTGCCTTAACCAGCGTCGTTCTCTGCCCCAAGCTCACGGACACTTCCTCGCCCAATGAGAGAATCGTGATCGATTTGGAAATAAAGAGCGCGAGCGCGATTCCGACCAGCGCAAAAGGCACCGCAAGTTTGATCATATCGGGATCCATCTGGTGCAGCCGGGCATTGTACCAAAAACTGACGTTTTGTGAAACTTGAAAATAGGAAGCCATGGCGGCTGAGACGCTGCTCAGAAATGTGCCGATAATGGTGCCGATGATCGCCATTCGGACCGGAGACATTCCATTCGGCAAGAGTGACGCGAGCCCGAAGACGATGCCCACAGCGAACAGCGAGCCAATCAGTGAATACATAATCATATCCAAAGAAGAGGCTCCCGGCGCCAAAATCATACAAAGTGTAATGGCAAAAACCGAGCCGTCAGAAACCCCCATAATAGAAGGGGACGCAAGGTAGTTTCTTGTCATTCCTTGCATGATGGCCCCTGACATGGCTAGGAACGCTCCGATAAGAAGCGCTCCGATCACCCTTGGCAGCCGGGAATGCATCACAATTTGATGGTTCACATTGCCCGGATCAAAATGGAAAATCGCATTCCAAACCGTCTCCCAATCGATATTTTTCGCTCCATATAGAATAGATGCCATGATGGTAAACACCACTACAATCGGGGAGAGCCAAAGTATGAAAGCTGGCGAAACAATCTTTGAACGCATATTATGCTACCGCCTTGTTTTATTCATTGCCAAGCTTCTCCACAACCGCTTTCAAGAAATGGATTTTGCTCCATGCCGTACCGCCTTGTGCGAGCGGATCCACAACATTCACAAACACTTTGTTATTTTTGACTGCATTGATGCTTTGCCAAATCGGGTTGTTTTGCAAGTTTTTCAGTGCATCAGGCTGATCCTTGTTCTCATCCTCCGAGAATTGCACAAAGATATAATCTGGATTCATTTCACTAAATTTTTCAAGAGAGATCATTTCCTGCGTTTGTGCGTTTTTGATCTCTTGTGGTGCTGTCAGTCCCAAATCCATGTACAGCGAAGGGTTGAAAAACACATCTTCTCGATAAATCATGATATTGCCGCCTCTGATGCGGATCACAACGACTTTTTTATCTTTCAGCCGATCGCCTAACTTCGCTTTCGCTGCCGCGAGCTCCTCCTTATACTCCTTCAATACTTTCTCAGCGACGTCTTGCTTGCCTGTCAATTCCGCAAGAAGGCGCAGGTTTGCTTCCCAATTTGTCGATATATGGGAAACCGGAATCGTCGGAGCGATTTTCTCTAATTTTTGGATGACATCCGGCGGGAATTTTGCCGTTGCGAAAATCACATCTGGTTTTAGTTTTAATATCGTTTCTATATTAGGCTGTGCCTTTTCGCCAATCGATACAGTAGAATCTGTTATTTCCTTGAACATGTCAGGAAACTTGCCGCCGACCGTGATGCCGCCAAGCGGTTTCACTCCCAGCACAAGCGCGTCTTCCATCGTTTCCATACTGCCGGTGATCACAATTCTTTCCGCTTTGGCGGGAACCGTATAACTCTTTCCAAGGTATTGGATCGTTCTTGTTTCATTTGCGCCAGCTTTCTTTTCCTGTTCCGCCGCGCTGCTTGCCGAATTTCCTTCCGCGGCTTTGTCCGGTGCAGATGATTGTTTCGCGCCGCAAGCGGTCAATATGAGAATGAGTAAAGCAATAAGACTAAAATAAAGCCATTTCCTTTTCATCATAGATCTTAAGTCCCCCTTCCGACTTCTTATATTGATAATGATTATCATTCATGATTATAAAACAGGCTCTTTTTCCTGACCATGGACGGTATCCGGAATTCATTTTGGACAATCTCCGGAAAAAAGCCGCAACGACTCGTCAATGATCCGGTCATGCGCATATGCAGAATATTCTACCCATGGATCGGAAGGGATCAAATAAACTTTATTGTTCCGGACCGCCTTCAGCTCCTGCCATGGCATAGAGTATTGCAATGCTTTCCAAAACGCTAATGTTTCCTCTTCTTGCCGGACCAATAAAAGAAGGCGATCCGCGTCAATTTGGGCCAGCTGGTCAAGCGTGATCTGCTGATCATAGATGAAACGATCGCCGCCATACGCAGGAACCATCTGCAAATCATGATAAAATACTTCAGACATGCTGCGGTTGCAATGAACATATAAATTTTGCTTGGAGATCCGCACGATTAAGAAAGTGTCATCCCCTACTTCTCGTTTTAACTGGTCTCTCGCAAACTTTACTTTCCGTTCATATATTTCAAGCCAATGCTCTGCTTCTCTCGTTTCCCCTAAAAATTCAGCCGTCAGCAGCAATTGCTCCCGCCAATTCTTTTCCAGCCACGGAACGTAAAAGACAGGGGCAACTTGTTCCAGCATTTCTTTTTCCCTCTCCTCCAACTCATCTGTGCTAATCACCATATCAGGGCGGGCATGGAGAAGTGTTTCGATGTTGGACTCCCAATGTTGGTTTTTGCGATAAGCGCTAAGAGGCACGGAAATATCCGCACGGTACATTTTATAGTAATAAGCGGTCCATTTCGGATGAAGCGGCGCAGCATAAGGGATAATCTTAAGCGCAAGCAATTGGCCTGTAATTGGAGATTTATAGGCTGCTATTTTCCGGCGGCGGCTTTTCATATAAACGGTAGGCGTGACGCCTACTTTTTTCTTGAATTTGCGGCTGAAATAAAATTCATCGTTGTAACCGACCTGATGGGCAATGTCCCGCAGCTTCGCATCCGACTGCGCCATGAGTTGTTTCGCCTTGTTGATTCGCAATTCGGTCAAGTAGTCGATGGCACTGATCCCGTACGTTTTTTTAAACAAATCGACAAAATACTTAGGGCTTATATTCGCTATGCTCGCCAGCTGCTCAATCGTCAAATTCTCGTTAAAATAGCGTTCCATATATTCTTTCGCTAATTCGAGCGATGTTCGCGATTCCTTCGCCTGAAGCCGGCGGTTTTTCATAATGTAATAGAGCAATTCCTGAAACGCGAATTGACTGTAAAAGCGTTCCAGCCCATCTTCACTGCGCCAGTGATCGTAAATCGCATCACACAAAGAAACAAGCTGGCCAGCAGGGGAAATTTGAATTTCTCCTTTTAATGGGAATAAACGCTCTTTTTTTATGCCTTGCACCCGCTCATATCCTTGTTCCGTTACCTGAAACACATCGAACTTAAAGAGAAACAGCTTCAGCTGACTCGCTTTTTTTGCTTCGATCCCGTAAGTTTCTCCGGGAGCACACACATAAACGGTATCTGGACGCAGCTGATACTCATCATGATCGAGCGTCAAGCGCCCTTGTCCGCTCTTCACTACGATAAGCACATGAGAAACCGTAAGCTGCTGCTCCATGCGCCAATTGCCGTTTCCTTTTATAAACTGCATATCCCGCAAGCGAAGAAACGACACGTCCCATGAAAAGTCACTGGCTTCCTGCTTCACCGCTTCGTGATGAATAATCATATACTTTCACCACCTTTATTTCCGCATTATACCTACTTTAATGTTTACTTTATTCTTAAGGCTTGTTTATTAGTATATTGATAATGATTATCATTATTATATAGTATATCAAATGGGTAAACGATTCACAACCGTCCGGAATGCCAGAGCATTTCTCATTCTCTGCAACAGACTCCGGTTTATTCATGCCTCTGTTCCCCTCGTTCTTGATATGGAGGAAAGAATCTTCATTAACAGATGCTTAAGACTTTTGTGAAATATAATAATCTTTCCAGCCGAAACCTTGCTGCATAAGCACACTTGCATCATATTGCTCAATTCTTTTTTGCGTTTTGCTGAAAATAGAAAGCGCAGCTACATAGTTGAAACCTAAATCCAAATCATGCAGGGCCACGTCATCTGTACCATCCGGGCGGCCGGTGAAAGCAAGCAGCCGCGGGGCTTGTTGCGGCCCAGAGACTACCACATTCAATGGAGGAATGTTCAATCCTTCTCCTGTCGCTTTAAGAACCGCTTCCTTTCTTGTCCAGTAGATGAAAAAACCCCTCATCCGGTCATTTGCCGGCATTTGCAATATATGTGCTATTTCCTTCTCCGTGAGTATCCCGTCTGCCATTTTGACGACATCGAAATCCCAAGCGGTATTCATCCATTCAACGTCGACGCCAACTGGCGCATCCGTGGTAAAGGCAACAAGAATAATATTGCCAGAATGCGAAACAGACCATTGCAGAAAACCATAAGGCAATCGCGGCCGGCCATGGGCTTCATGGCAAATGGGACAAGTGCGGTCAATGGGCACTTGATGCGGGGCCATATTCAATTGGGTTGCCAATACTAATCGACTTAATGCACAACCGACAATGAACCGCGCTCTGTCTTGATCCTTGCGGAAAGATTGCGCTCTTTTCCTTTCTTCATCATTCAGCATCCGGACATGCCATGGTTGCATATCAGTTGTTTTCGATAGCCAAACTTGGCACGTATGATCCGACAGGGGCGGGATCGAATTTACAACCTGCCACTCCGTCATGGAAAGATTCTCCTCTCTTCTGCTAGCCATTATTTATCGGCATAAACATTCTTTTTACAGGTGTGTATGAATTAACCGATAAAAGCAAGTGATGACAGATCAACAGCTTTGCTGCTGAGGCCGGAAGCTTGCCAGCCCGGGCATGCGGCACACATGCCTCTCAGCAGGCCAATGAATGGGCCCTCGTTCGAAGGCGCAGCAGAAAAGCTTAATTTCACTTTTTCAACCGTAAACGTAAAATCACAGGAAAATAAAAGAGAGTTAAGCAGACATCCTTGCCTGCCCAACCCTTATATCCAATCTTCTTCATTATTCAGACCTATTTTTCATAGATAACTTTTAAGAAGGAGCAGTTATACGCTTCTGCTCCCCTTTTCCTCTTGCAAAGCTATCAGCACTCATTTTACTCCTGAATAATCATTGTCACGCTTTGACAATGATCCATCTTTCAGGCTATTAGGCCTCATATCTATCCAATGAGCGTTAATATAGTCCAGGCATGCTGAACGCGTATTTTCCGCAAAAGCAATATTCCAGCCGGGCGGAATCGCAATAGAGGCAGGCCAGAGGGAATACTGGCCTTCATCATTGATTAATACAAGGTAGGTGCCTTCTTTATTTTCAAAAGGATTGGTCATTCCGAACCTCCCCTTCCATTTATTGTGATTAAATGGCTTTTTTCTTTTAATTTATTTGCAAGCACACGGCCAATTTCAGCTAACGGGCCAGGCTGGCACATATCTTTATGCCGGCAATGGATATCATGCTGAATAATCTTTCCATCGATATATGGCAGCCATGCTTCTGGCTCGATCGGATCAAACCATTCAGGTATAATGGTCGATCGGAAGAATAAGAGATCCCCCTTATAGCGCTGCGGCACATATTCGCTTAAGATGCGGACCGAATTGACATACGTATCCTTTAAATTTAAGATCGTCGACTCATCTAAACTAGCTAATGCACTTCCATCGCGCCGCAGCATATCCATCGTGTTCTCCAGATTGAGCGGTTTCCCATCCATGTTGTCTGGATCATAGCCGCCTAAAGCAAGCAGCGCGATTAACGCTTCTTGCTCATCCGGCGCTTTTGCAATAGGTAAGAAGTGGCTTGGGTATGCATCCAACATCACTAGAAGCGCAACTTCCTCTCCTTGTTGTTGAAGCTGTGTCGCCATGGCATGAGCGACATTTCCTCCTAGCGACCATCCCAACAAATAGTAAGGGCCCTCTGGCTGGACTGTTTTCATTTGGTTAATATAATCGGCAGCCATCTCGTCTAATGTCTCAGGCAAATTCTCCGCTTTTGCGATACCGCGCGCCTGCAATCCATAAATCGGGTAGTCTGCCCCGATTGCCGTCATTAACCCTGCATAGCACCAGCTAAGCCCTCCCGCTGGATGTACACAAAATAAAGGAGGCTGGTTCCCGGAAGTTCTAAGAGGCAGCAAAATATCTAATGCACTTTGGCTGCTTCCTATTTCAAGTTTCTCAGCAAGACCAGCGACAGTAGGCGCTTCAAATAGATCTCCGATGCTCAACTCCACTCCAAACGTTTCACGAATACGGCTCATTAATTGAACAGCTAAAAGGGAGTGGCCTCCTAATTCAAAGAATCCGTCATCAATGCCAACACGCGGTAAACGGAGAACCTCCATAAACAGATCACATAACATCTCTTCTTGTGGAGTTCGCGGTCCCCTGTCGGTTATCTCTATCATCCAGTCCGGTGCAGGCAGTGCTTTGCGATCAAGCTTGCCATTAGGAGTTAACGGCAGAGCCTCTATCATCACAAAAGCAGACGGTATCATATAATCCGGCAGGCGAGCAGCGACATATCGCCTTAGCTCACCGGACTCTACATCTTTTGCAGGCACAATGTATGCAACAAGACGTTTATCACCCGGCTGATCTTCACGTACTACAACAGCAACTTGTGCAATATCAGGATGCTTAGCTAGAACAGCTTCAATTTCTCCCAGCTCAATGCGGTATCCTCGGATTTTCACTTGATGATCTGATCTTCCAATATAATCCAACGTCCCATCGGCACGCCATTTCGCTAAATCACCCGTGCGATACATTCTTGATCCTGGCAAGCCAAACGGATTAGCAACAAAGCGCTCCGCGGTCAAATCCGGCCTTCCTAAATAGCCGCGCGCCAATCCCGCTCCTGCCACATACATCTCTCCGATGACTCCCGGCGGAACCGGCTGCAGATTTACATCTAATACATAAACCTCTAAATCAGGAATGTTGCGGCCTATTAAACTGCTCCCTTTTATAGCAATGATATTTTTATTCAATTCCATGTAGCTGACATGAACCGTCGTTTCCGTAATGCCATACATATTGATCAGCTTTGGCATGTCATCCGCATGCCGTTCGTACCAATCTTCCAAACGGCTAAGCTCTAACGCTTCTCCCCCAAATATGATAAAGCGCAATGAAAGCTGTCGAGACAGCTCAATATTTTCTCTGTCAGCCTGCATAAGCTGATAAAAAGCCGATGGTGTTTGGTTGAGGACGGTCACTTTTTGTTCAACAAGCAATTGTAGAAACTCCTTTGGCGAACGGCTGACATGATGCGGAACAATAACTAGACGTCCCCCGTACAAAAATGGTCCCCAAATCTCCCAAACAGAAAAATCAAACGCATAAGAGTGGAACAACGTCCAAACATCATCCGATGTAAATTGAAACCAATGCTCCGTTGATTGGAACAGGCGGACGACATTTTGATGAGGAATCATCACGCCTTTTGGTCTGCCAGTTGATCCTGAAGTATAGATGATATAAGCTGTATGATACGGCGACAACGCTTCGATCCGGTTCGAATCATCTGGATTTGTTTCCGCATACGTTCCTAACATATCGGCTACATGAGCTTCATCAATAATAAGATGCCCGGCAACGCCGGCATGAGGAAGTTTTGAAGCCATTCCCTTATTGGTGATGACATACATTGGCTGTGCATCTTCCATCATATAAGCAATACGTTCTTCTGGATAATCCGGATCTAAAGGCAAATAAGTTCCTCCTGCTTTCAGTACAGCCAGTATGCCTATGACCATTTCCAATGAACGCGGCAACGCCAGTGCCACTACTCTTTCCGGACCGACTCCTTTTTCAATCAGGAAATGGGCGAGCTGGTTCGCTCGTTTGTTTAATTCGGCATAGCTTAGTTCTTGGTCTTCAAAGGAAACAGCAATAGCATCAGGGCTTTTTTGAACTTGTTTTTCGAACAATACTGGCAAGCATTCTTCAGGTACAGAGCGGGCGTTATGATCCGCTTTCGTTAAAAGTTTTTTGCGCTCTTCCGGTAAAAGCATATCGATTTGTCCAATAGGAAGATCCGGATTCATCACTACTTCCCTAAGCAGCTGGCATAATCGCTTCGCAAACGCTTCGACCGTAGTATGATCGAATAAATCGCGGCTGTACTCGAATAAACCAATCAGTCCGTCTGGAGAGCCGTCTTCTCCACGCCGCTCCCGAAGTTCGAGAGTGAGATCGAATTTAGCCGTACCGACGCTGCGAATTTCTAACCTACTTTCAAGCCCCTGTAATTCTAGTTTCGGTTCCGGTGTATTTTGAAACACAAACATTACTTGGAATAATGGGTGTTTGGCTCGCGATCTCACCGGATTAAGGATTTCCACCAGGCGTTCAAACGGAATGTCTTGATTTTCGTAGGCAGATAGGTTTACTTCTCTGACTCTGCCAAGAAGTTCGCGAAAACTTGGATTTCCCGATGTGTCCATGCGAAGCACTAACGTATTAATGAACAATCCTACTAGATGCTCCAATGAATCATCGTTTCTTCCAGCGATTGGGCTGCCGATGGGAATATCTGTTCCTGCTCCTAATCGAGTGAGAAAAGCAGCAAATCCGGCCTGCAGCACCATAAATAGGCTCGCTTTATTTTCACGAGCGAGATCCAGCAGACGCTTATGAAGTTCCGCATCCATGCAAAAATCAACGATGCCTCCTTCATAGCTGGACTCAGCAGGACGCGGATAGTCTGTCGGCAACTCCAGTTCTTCTGGCAGACCAGCTAACGTTTTTTTCCAATAATCGAGCTGTTTTGCTATTAAACTGTCAGGATTGGTCTCGTCACCTAAAATCTCTTGCTGCCAGAGCGCATAATCAGCATATTTCACTGGTAAAGGAGCCCACTCTACTTTTTGATTACGGCAATGCGCATTATAGGCTGCAGCTATGTCACGAGTTAATGGTGTTAGCGACCATCCATCGACAATCATATGATGCATTAAAAGCAGCAGCACATGTCTATTTGGCCCAAGCACGAACAGCTGGGCGCGAATCGCCGGCTCTGCAGCCAAATCGAAACGGTAGCGCACCGCAGCATTTAATTCATCCGATAACTCACTTTCGCTGATTTCTTTTATCATTAATTCAGGCCGCGCTTGATGGGGCTCTAAGATCACCTGTCTTGACGCCCCTGAATGTTCAGGGAAAATGGTCCGCAATGGTTCATGCCGCTCAATGACATCGTATAAAGCTTGTTGCAGCGCCTGATAATGAAGCTCTCCCGTTAAATGCACAACGACCGGTATATTATAAGTAGGACTTGGCCCTTCAAGGTGGTAAAGGAACCATAGGCGACGTTGGGCAAATGAAAGAGGAATATCCTCTTTGCAGGCATACGCTTTGACAGGCGGCTTCCTATTTTCCGCATCCTCCAAATGCTTAACAAGACTAGCGACAGTTGGCGATGCAAATAGTTTGCCAATCGTGATCTCCACACCTAACACATCTCGGATACGGCTAATGAGGCGGGCGGCAAGTAACGAATGTCCTCCCAATTCAAAGAAATGATCATCAATTCCAACAACAGGAATCTCCAACACCTCAGCAAAAAGCTCACATAAAATTTCCTCCTGAGGATTCCTAGGTTTACGCCCTTTCACCGTCATCGTAAAATCAGGAGCCGGCAATGCTTTGCGATCAATCTTGCCGTTTGGAGTCAGCGGAAATTCGTTAAGCACCATAAATGCGGACGGAACCATATAATCAGGCAATCTCTCGCTGACATAGCGGCGCAGCTCTGCAAGATCAAGAGTGCCTTTGCTTTGCTCACGAGGAATGACATAAGCAACCAACCGCTGATCCCCTGGCTGATCTTCGCGAGCCACCACTAATGCCCGCTCGACAAGATCACATTGTGACAATACTGCCTCAATTTCCCCTATCTCGATGCGAAAACCGCGCAGCTTGATTTGATGGTCGACGCGGCCTATATAATCTAAAGAGCCATCCATACGCCAGCGCACAAGATCTCCTGTCCGGTACATCCTGCTTCCCGGCGGCCCGTACGGATTGGCCACAAAACGTTCTGCCGTCAAATCTGGCCGTCTTAAATACCCTCGCGCAAGCCCTGATCCTGCAATATACAATTCTCCAACCACTCCCGGCGGCACCGGCTGCAGCTGCTCATCCAACACATACACTTGGGTATTCCAAATCGGGCGGCCAATAGAAGGGGCCCGGGCATCGTCAGGATGAAGGGGCGACATCGTGGACCATATCGTTGTTTCTGTTGGTCCATACAAATTCGTTACCTCGCAAGCAAGACGATGCAATGCTGACGCAAGGCCGCTTGAGAGTGCCTCGCCCCCCACCAGCACTCGAAGTCCAGCAATGCAATCAGGATGATGGGTGACAAGCATATGCCAAAGCGTTGGCGTCGCCTGCATTATCGTAATTTCTTTATCGGAAATCACAGCTGCCAACGCTTGCGGATCCTGAATCGTTTCCTTCTTCGCAACCACCAAACTCGCTCCGCTGATTAACGGAAGGAAAATTTCTAATGCAGAAATATCAAAAGCAATCGTTGTAACTGCGAGCAAACGGTCATGCTCCTTCAATGCAAATTTTTCCCGCATCGCTAATAAAAAGTTATTCAGACTATGGAATGGCACCACAACGCCTTTTGGCTTGCCCGTCGATCCCGACGTATAGATGACATAAGCTGGATGAAGCGGCGATTGCGTTTTCGGAACATTTGTATCAGGATAATGCTTGATTGCCTGCTCCGTTTCAGGATGATCTAGTATAATCGTAGAGCATGAAGGAAAATGCGATAATTTCGACTGCACAGACGAGCTTGTAACAATGCAAACAGGTTTTGTATCTTCCAGCATAAAAGCGATTCGTTCTTCCGGATAATCGAGATCTAGAGGGAGATAGGCAGCTCCGGTTTTCAGCACTGCCAACATGGCGATAACCATCTCTGCAGAACGCGGAAGAGCTAAAGCGACGTATTGCTCCGGCCCCACTCCATATTCCATTAGGAAATGGGCAAGACGGTTTGCTTGCTGATTAAGCTCAGTATAACTAAGCGCCTGATCCTCACAAATTACAGCGATGGCTTCCGGAATCCTTTCTGCTTGTTTTTCAAAAAGCTGTAAAAAATTTTCTTCCGGATGAGGATGTGCCGTTTCATTCCATTTCTTTAAAACTTGATGGCGTTCTTCTTCCAGAAGAAGATTCATCTTTCCGATCAGCTCGTCTTCTTCCAGCGACTCCATCGTTTCAAGCAATTGTAAAAAGCGGGCTTGATGAACCGCAAGCTCATCCATGCTATAAATTTCCGGGTTGGCATCAAAATCAATTCTCAATCCGTTTCCGTCTGTTCGTACATTAATAGCAAGGTCATCGATTGGCCCAGCAGCAAGATTGTGTGTAATGCCTTGATATCCGCCGAAATGAAGGGCATAATCAAATGGCATAATATTCACTTGCGGGCCAAATAATCGCTGATTTTCACCAAGCAGCTTAAGATCACGGCGCAGCTGCTCATGCCGGTATTTTTGATGTTGCCTTACTTCTTGAATTTCCTGTCTAACTTGGCTTAATAGTTCCGAAAGCCTCATATCAGCATGCAAATGCAAGCGGAGCGGCACAATATTCATGACCATTGCAGGCACATTCAAGGCTGAAGACCCTAAGCGGTTCATCATCGGCAAACCGAGAATGACATCGTCGGCCCCTGTTAGCCGATGAATATAAAGCGCTGCAGCGGCAATGAAAACTTCATGCCAGATCGCTTTCAAATGCTGGGCTGATTGTTTAAAATGTTCTGTACTAGCTGGAGACATATACGCTGTCTGCCGAATAAACGTATTGGACGTCCGAACTGCCCGATCAGAAAGGCTAACCGCCTCTGGACGGTCACGAAAACGCTCCATCCAAAACTCGCGGTCATGCTCATACTGTTTTGAGGAATGGTAAGCTTTCTCTTCTTCGATCACTTGATGGAGCGAAGCGAATTTCTCACCGTCCACCGGCGCATTATCCACCAATGCCGTGTAGACTTGGGCCACTTTTTGCGCAATAAGCGAGAAGCCAAAACCATCAATGGCAATGTGATGAATGCGCTGATACCAGAAAAACCGATGATCGGAAAGCTTAAATAAAGCTTCGGTAAAGAGCGGACCGCATGTTAAATCAACCGGTTTGGATAAATCCTTTTTCATCCAAAGCATCGCTTCTTCTTGCGGATTTTCCGCTGCGCTGACATCCATAAAATAGAAAGGAAAATCCGGCGAAGGATCAATCGTTTGCCATGGTCCGTTCTCATCTTCACCAAACCGGGCATGCAATGATTCTGCTTCAACTAAGACATGCCGCAGCGCTTTTTCAAAGAGAGCCGGATCAACCGGCCCATTAATCTCTATATATTTCCCAGTGTTATAGATGGGATTTTCAGGATCCAGCTGTTGGGCAAACCAAATGCCTGCTTGTGCCCCAGATAAAGGCAGGCGTATATGTTGGCGATTGGACATGGATCTTGCCTCCTTTATTGTGAGTCTTGAGCAGATAGTACCTTCTCCGATTGAGAAGACAACAAGTTCCACCAAGCAAAAAGAGTAGGACGTGCGGCAAGGGCCGCGAAGGTAACCTCTGCTCCCGCTCTTCTCCATTTTTCAACTAAACTCATCATGCGAATGGAGTCCAATCCTCTGTTGACCAAATTCTCATGATCGGAAAGATCCGCTGGAGACTCTTGAATAAGCTCCGCTACTTGATTGCGTACATCATGCAAACTCATTGGCAATATGTTTTGGCAATCCGGAACAGGTTCTTTTTTCAATGCTTCGATCAGATGTTGCGTGGGCGTTATGAACGCACAACGGCTAGCCGCATAATGGAGAGCCATCTTATGATGCTCTAATGAGAAATCAGCGACAGCATCCGCGACAAAAAACACTTGTATATCCTGCATAAAGGCATCACTAGCAGTTAATAAGCATCCGATATGCGCATAAACACCGCAAATAATCAACTGATCTCGCCCATGTCCTTCCAATATTTCCAAAAGATTAGTTTTTTTAAATGCGCTGTATCTCCACTTTGTAAGAACGATATCCTTTGCATCAGGTGCTAATTCATCGATAATCCCCTTTTGATAAGGATCATCGGCGATTCCATTTCCCCAAAAATCCTGAAGCAATCCACGCTGTTCCAGCGTTTGTCCACCCGGTTGCGCAGAGTAAATGACAGGTATCCCCATTTCTTTGCATTCCTTTTTTAACCGTTGAATATTTCTCACAAGCTCGACGAAAGGCGACGCATTAGAGGGAAAAGCGTCAAGAAAATAATTTTGCATATCGTGGATAAGCAATGCCGCACGTTTAGGAGCGGGTGTCCATGATACTTTGTTTTTTGGCAGATCTGATGAAACAGGCATTGGATAAGCTGGAATAGCAGGGATAGCCATCTCGCCACTTCCTTTCCACCGTTATACGTTTGTTTTTCCTGCAGATTGCCGTTTTTCGGCAATGATTTGCCGTAATGCCCTCTTGTTAATTTTTCCAACCGCTGTCTTCGGAAATGAATCAACGAATTCGATGCGATCAGGTATTTTAAAACTTGCCACTCCGCGCTCTTGCAAAAACGCCTTCAGTTCAGCTGCTTGCAAAGAGTGATCACGCGGAATGATAAAAGCGCACGATCGTTCGCCAAGGAATTCATCCGGCATCGCAACGACAGCCGCATCACGTACGGAAGGATGTGCTAAAAGGTGATTTTCCACTTCCTCCGCCGCAATTTTTTCACCGCCCCGGTTAATTTGATCTTTCACGCGCCCTTCGACAACCAAGTAGCCGGATGGAGTCATCCGCACCAAGTCGCCCGTCCGGTAAAAGCCGTCCGCAGTAAAGGCTTTCGCATTATGCGCTTCCGCTTTATAATATCCGCGAATGGTATAAGGGCCCCTCGTTAACAGCTCTCCAATTTGGCCAGGCTCCACCTCGTTATCTTCTTCATCTACTATGCGGATTTCATCATAGTAAGACATTGGCTTTCCTTGAGTATTTATAATCAATTCTTCAGGATCATCCAATCTCGTATAGTTGACCAGCCCTTCAGCCATGCCATACACCTGCTGCAAGGTGCAGCCAAGAACTGGTTTTACTCTTTTGGCTACTTCTGCGCTGAATTTCGCCCCGCCGACTTGCAAAACTTGAAGGCTGGATAAATCATACTTGCAAGAAGATGCGGCATCTAACCATATCCAAACAAGCGGCGGCACGAGCGCAGTAATGGTGACTTTCTCTTGCTGAATAAGCGGAAATGCCTCATCAGGACTTGGGCTGTCTGCAAGGACCACTTTTCCGCCGGCATACAACGTTCCTAGCACACCCGGTGAACTAAGCGGATAATTATGAGCAATGGGAAGAACCGCAAGATAAACACTATCTTGATGAAGCTTACAAATCTCGGCACTAACCCGGAGACTGTAAATATAATCATCGTGGGTCCGCGGAATCATTTTTGGCAGCCCTGTGCTTCCGCCGGACAGCAGGAAGAAAGCAACATCGCTTGAATGAACAAGCGGCAGCTGGACAGGATCGATAAACAGATTTTCTAATGATTCAAACTCTCCCGCCTCTCCAACCACAATGACGTGTTTTAGGGTTGGAACAGCAGCCTTCACCTGCTTGGCAAGGGAGCGGAAATCAAATCCCCCATGCTGGTCTGGAATAATATAAGCCGCCGCTTCGCTAAATTCACAAAAATAACTGATTTCACTATATCGATGTGAAGGCAAGGCAAAGACAGGCAGCGCCCCCAGACGGAATAAAGCAAAGCATACTTCAAAAAATTCAATTCGATTCGGCAATTGAACGACAACGCGGTCCGCTGGCCGAATCCCCAGTTGGCGGAATCCTGAGGCAAGCTGATCCGCTCTTCTATCCAGTTCTTTATAGCTGATTTGCCTTTCTCCAGAAGTAACTGCAATGCGATCACCGTACTTTAACGCCCTTTTCCGCAGCATGTCACCAAAAGTCTCACCTGCCCAGCAGCCCTCCTTCCGGTAAAAGTCTGCAAACTCCTTTGGCCATGTTGGGCATCCGCTTAGCATAGCTTTTCCCTCCCATTTATTTAAGGATGTCGTTGTTTAACCCTATAGCTTGAAGCATCGTGCGAAACTTAGCTGATGTTTCCGCCAGTTCTCCTTCTGGCGTTGACCCTTCAACAACGCCAGCTCCTGCAAAAAGGCGAAGAGAATAATCTTCCACTTCGGCACAACGGATCGCAACAATCCATTCTCCATCCCCTTCATCGTCGCACCAGCCAACCATTCCCGTAAAAAAGCCGCGTTCAAATGATTCAATTTCTTGTATCGCTTTTTTCGCCAATGGCGTTGGCGTTCCGCAAACCGCTGGAGTTGGATGAAGAGCAAGCGCCAGTTCCAGCGAAGTAATAGACGGGGAAGATAGCTCTCCGCTTATTACTGTTGACAGATGCCACATCGTTTCCGTATGAATGAGCGAAGGCTCTTCAGGGACACTCAATGTTTTGCAAAACGGTCTGAGCGCATTTGCTACTGCTTCGATGACCACGGCGTGCTCATGGCGATCTTTCGCTGAAGAAAAAAGGGCGTTCGCGCGGCGCTGATCCTCTTCGGGATCTTCGCTGCGAGGCGCCGAGCCTGCAAGCGGATTCGCTATTACTCGCAGCCCTGATTTCGAAACGAGCAGCTCTGGGCTTGCTCCCAGCAAGGTTCTGTTTTTCTTTGTGCCTGAAGCTTTGCCCGCTTCACGATCCAGACGATCCGGCAACGCTGCAGCAAATGTATAGCCATTCGGATTATGTACCGCCAATTTGCGAAGAAGGTGAGGAACATCTATCTTTTCTGATGAAGCAAGATGAAGAGATCTTGATAAAACGACTTTCCGAAGATCGCCCGCTTTTATTCTGCTCAATCCTTGTTCCACGGCATTTTCATATTCCTGCGGCGATGGAACAGGTTTCACTTCATACTCATTGGCCGCATTTTGTCCGATTTGGCCATTCCATTGGCCAAATGGCAACGGGCCCGACCATTTCACCTCTGAAGGCACAATAAGCTGGGCTGGATACATATGGTCAAATGGTATGGCGCCAACAACAATCGGATTGCCGTTAATTCCTTGCTGTTTCGCATCTTGTAAGACCTTTTTAACATGATCGAGTATTTGCATCCGCTTGTGCTCATAGCCGTCAGTCGGCACTGTTGCAAAAATTCCTTGAGCTAAAAGAGTTCTATGTGGCGAGGCCAAGAAAAAGGATGTTCCCTCTTTATATTCAGCAAGAAGCTGCTCAGCTGTAACATGCTGGATTGTTTTTGTTTTCATCACACTGTTACCTCCATGGAATGTTATGCGTCTAACGTTGCGCCGCCATCTACCCTTAAATCGTGCATCGTGATATGACGTGACTGCTCAGAAACGAGAAATAGCACCGCATCTGCGATATCTGAAGGCTGAGCCAGCTTTTGCAGAGGAATACCGAGACGAAACTCCTCCATCGAACCAGTGATCACTTTGTTCGCCCCATTTTCATCCGTCCACAGTCCCCGCTGCATTTCCGTTTCAGTGGAACCCGGAGAGACAACGTTGCAGCGAATATGATACCGAGCAAGCTCAAGGCCAAGACATTTCGTAAACATGGTTGCTGCTGCCTTTGAAGCAGCATAAGCAGCCATAAACATTCTTGGGATAGTGGCGGCATTCGAGCTAACTGTGACGATCGCACCTGAACGGCGCGGAATCATCCGCCTGCTGACCGAACGGGAAACATAAAAAACACCGGCCGTGTTCACTTTGAATACCTCTTCCCAGTCTTCATCCATAAAACTTTCGATGAGACCTGTTCGGAGAATCCCAGCAACATTAACCAAAATTTCAATAGGACCCATGTTGTCCTCAATTTGAGCAACGATTTCATCAATTTCTGCACTATTGGCAACATCTGCACAAAAAGCCTGCACATCATAACCATTGCTCTGTAAATCAGAGACGAGAGCAGCCAATCGCTCGCCATTTCGATCAACCGCTGCAACAGACACGCCATGTTTAACGAAAGACCTTGTCACCGCTTCACCGATTCCTTGGGCGGCACCTGTGACAAGGGCTATTTTTCCCTGAAGTCCCCAATGTTCCATCTCTGCCACCTTCTTTATGCGTAAAGATTTCATTAGCTGCTAGCTAACATATTGATTACCGATAAAGCCTTTCATAAACCATATCGCTCCTGATTCTTCATAAAATCATCTGCTTTCACTCATTGTGATTTTTACAACACATCAATCAGCTGCCGCTTTCATGGCTTTTCTCGCCGAAGCCAGCAAGATTCTGCAGCTTGCAGGCTATAGTTTATTGCCATGCTGTTACTCTCCTGTCCTTAAGCAGCACTCATGAATGCCCTGCTATTCTGTTTTATGATAATGATTATCATTATCATTTATTCTTTTAACAATATATTATATAAATGGAATTAATTATGTCAAATTCATTTTTACTTTTGCAGATAAAACAATACATAGGTCCTAATCTCCAAAACATTGATTCTTTTCAAATTAGTTTATAAGTACTAGTTTCCGCCTAATTCTATACCGCTGTTTTCTGCACATAAGACTTGATGATAATAATGAACCATTACATTGGTAACAAATTCCTTTCAGATATTATCATCAAAAGCGCGAACGTTTCCCGGCTTTTATTCATTGACTGACGGATAGATAAATTTGTTGGTAAGCAGCATTGTCATTCTCGCATAATCAGACATAGCCCGCTCCCAACAGACAGAAAGTTGAATTGCCAATATGCTTATAATAATGATAATTATTCTCATTTGGGATTATATGTTATTCATTTTATTTTGCACATGGATATATTCCTGATTTATAAATAGACAATTTCCTGAACACAACGGCCATGTGCTCATTTTAGGAGTAAATTAAGATTGTAATTGAACGGTTTAGACAAGGCATGAGGGAATTGACATTCATGGTAAAGGAGGCGTTACATAAGGATGTCGAGAAACTTCATGGCAAGGAATTGCTTGAAGATGTAAAGTTTCGAAAAGAGGCAGAAAGCGATTTTAACAGGGTGCGGATACAGCAAGAAGTTTTAAAACAAATTGCCGATTGAATGGATTAGTATAAAAAACTGCCTTAAATACTAATAAAACATGCTTTATCTATAGCGGCTTCATTCTTTCTCTCAAATTCCTGTAGCCGAAGCCTTTGAAAATGCATGATATCCTCAAGCTGGAGCTGTACTAGATATAAAGATTCAAATAAATGGAAGCGCAACTCCATATGAACTTGAAAAACGCGTTGGATTTCGGCATTCCCTTGCGTTGCGCCGATGTCCAAAAACCGTCCGATAATGGCACTGACGATCGGCAGGCATAATCGCTTTCTCTGCCCGCCGATCGCACGCACGTCTTAACCGATTTCCAAAACGCCCATCGAATCATGGCCAGCAAAGTGCCGTATCAAATTTAACGCCTTCCCTGAACGAAAATGCCCCATTATTGCTCAATCTGTTTTATGACATCAATGAAACGCTTTTCTGTCATCGATGTAAGCCGCAAATCATAATTTTCAAAGGGCAAGGACTCTGTGACTGGATTTGGAACAATGACACACTTTAATCCAGCCGCTAAAGCAGCTTGGAGCCCGTTCAAGGAATCTTCAAAGGCTAATGCTTCATTGGGGCTGATGTTTAAGGCATCAACTGCTTTTAAATACAAGTCGGGGGCTGGTTTTACTTTATCAACATCATCTTGTGTGATCATAACTTCAAAATAGTGCAGCAGTCCAAGTTCATTTAAATAATGAGTTACCCACTCCTTCGTTGAGCTTGAAGCAATGGCAATTTTGTAGCCCCATTTTTTTGCTTCTTCTAAGTAATCCTTTACACCTTCACGTGCCTGAGGGGTTTTCATCTTTATTTTGTACAAGCTTTTGGCTTTTGCCTCAATTTCTGCAATGTCGCAACTTTCCCCAAGCTGTTGTTTGAAAAACTCGTAAAGGACAGTATTATCAGATCCAACGCATTCGACAAAACGTTCAAGAGGCAAATCGACCTTATATAAGCTCATAGTTTCTTTATACGCCTCAAACCAGGCCGTCTCAGTGTCAACAATTAAACCATCAAAATCAAAAATAATTGCTTTTATCAAATTTTCCCCCCCTTTCCAAAGGCTTCGTAACATTCAAAAGCAAATATTCCTTTAATAAAACAGTATGCTTTGCTAGCATCAAAAAGTAATCACTCTTTATTTTAACAAGCATCAATGGCAGTCAACGACAGATGAATCCTTGTTCCACATTTGAGCTTTTTTAATGCAGCTTTGTCGTTCTTGAATTGCTCGTATGTTTCTTTTTATTTCGATAACATTTTATTGTAGACAAAACGAACACAACCGAATGTTTTTATAAGAAGCTGTTCCTGCTCTTTCGTTGGATACAGACGGAATTTATATGCTTTATGTGCCATCTCCACATCATCCCGCTTCATGCCTTGATTTTCTATTTTCCTCTGTTTATCCCCAAAAATAACGAACAGACCATCCTATAATGACTCCTATTACAACAGACGGAAGAAACATTTTGCTGACGGTGGAGGTAGACGGACAAGCCTATCATTTAGAGGAGTATGATTCGATCCGCTTTAAAGGAGACCGGCCTCATAAATATATCAATCCTTCTTCGTCACTTACGATTTTGCATTTTGTCATTTCATATGTTTCCTCCTAAAATCATCTCTTTTGATTTTAGGAGGGCTTAACATGAGAGCGATAGCAATTAGTGAGCCCGATTCTATTGATTAGATATTAAGCCGCCATTCTGATATGACAGGGTCAAAAAACACCGCTGCTTGATCTTTGATGCGAAATGGCTTGCAGCAAGCAATCCTTTCCCCGCTTCAACGAAAAAGCACATGCTGGGGATGCCTGCATGCGAACCCGTTGCGTGTGCTTGACGACTTGCATCATTTAACCAGTTTTTATCTTTCCATTGGATATGTTCCGAAATCCAACGCTTGGCCTTACAGGGTTGCAAAGATGCAACAGCGTCCGCACCAAAATATAATGGCTAAGAACGAATTAATATGTTTAATAATTCAGAACTAGTTCAATAAAGCACTGAAAACGGCAAAGGACTTTCGAAACGCAAAAAAGAGAGAGGTTTAACCTTCCTTCTTCACCACTCATCTACTCGAAGCCTTGTCTACAAAGAATGAAAAAGAACTTAGGGAAAAAGAGGGAGAAGGAACAAGAAACAGTCCTTCAGGAAATAGCAAACAAGAGCGGCGAAACAGGAAGAAATATTACGCGCTAACTGACTCTCCACCCCCTATTATATCTTCATATCAATCCGAGATTGCGAACCGATAGAGACCCTGTACGGTTCAAACATTTGAAATTGACTGACAAAATTATTCCAATCCTCTCTTAGCATATTAATGGTCTTGTCAACATCTGCCTCAGAGAATGTATTCCAGTATTTGCCGAGTTGTCTTTTCTGAATTTCTTTATATCCCCTCATAATTTTTTCGTATCCGATTTGAAAAGAGGAATTTGTGTTTAAACCGGAAAATAACTGGCTTAATTGTTGTTGTGAGATTTGATCCGCGTGATTGCCATTTTGTATTTCTTCTATGGCATTTTTCATTTGCTTGGCTATTTCACTGTACGGGCCTCCTTTTCCCTTAAACCGATCGTAAATAATTTGATAGGTTTCCAATGATGTATTCACAATCTGTTTTAATTTATCATTCGTGTACTGTTTTGTTATCGTCTTCAATTGCTCCTTTATAGAACCACCCGCGACGTTATCCGCTATAAGATTCAACTTTTCTTGAGTCTGTAGATAATACATGCTGGCCTTATCACTTGTCCAACTTGAAAAGTAATCTTCATTATATTTTAATGCTGCTTTTACTAATTCAGATAGCTGATTCTTTTCTTCTTCAGATACCCCTTCTAGATTTTCAAAAAATGATGAGAAATACTGTTCATAATCGGAGTTTTGCTGTTCCTTGCCCTTCACTTCAGTAACTTTTATCTTTTGATTAGATGTTGTTACATTACCAATGACATTAGAAAGTGTCAGTTTATCCAGCGTTATACTTGATGCATTCTTGATCTTGACCAATGGTGCTGTTGGATTCAATGGGATATGCTGGACGTTTTTTAAATGTAAAGTATGATAATTAAAACTAACAGAACTGCGCAAAATTTCATCACTCCTATTTAGTTGTCGCCTATATGCTGAATAAGCCAATGGTATAACGAGTCTTTGTTTGAATTTAAGATTTGCCCATTAGATAGTCGAAGGTTATTGTATCTTCATTTAGTTTAAAAAGATGCAAGTCATCATCAACAGAAGACGACTGAACTGTTTGCAAAATAACCGTCAATTTTCCGGAAGTTTCATTAGTAAAGTGATGCCATTTTTGTTGTCCATCTTCTGTTAGCCTGTATATCTGCTGCATTGTTTGGGGAATCATTCAATGCTTTATAGTTGCATTCGATGATTACACTGATATTGTTTTTAGCTGCTGCAAGATTCTTTTTTAACACCGGCTGAGTTTTATTTTCTAATACTTTAATATTCCCTCCAACTCTGTCCGTGTTTTCCGCAGCATTAGCAGAACCTAATATTCCATTTAATGAAAACAACAACAAGTGACGAAACAATAATTCTTTATTTCAAACACCCGACTTTTTTTAGAAATGCAAATTTATTTTATCTATATATCGGAATTTTTTTACGATTATTAAGGATATTCCATCAATTTTTTTCAAATATTTTTGTCCGTTCCATTAAACACAATTCATCGCTGACGTGTTCTCTCCATCTCTAACGGCAATCTCTTTGACATATAAGTTTTCCCAAACTTGGTAATACTGTTCCCGGCGGCTCATCGCTTCTAACAATGTTTTTTAGGGCAGTGATTTTCAAACCGTTGATAGAACAGGATTTTCCAATTTTGTTTGCCTAAAATAGTCTTCAAACTGTCGAATTCGGGTCATGAAAGAGAAATTTTTTGCGCAATTAAACAACCAGAAACAAAAAGGTACATGAGCACGAAGAACGGTGGTATTCTTACCCCCGTATTCGCCGAATTTCAATTTGGTCGAACGGATTTGGGGCTGGCTGAAAGAAAGCGTGATTGCCAATCGGTTTCATGCCAATCGAAAAGAGCTGTGGGAATCGATTGTTTCGTTCTTGCAGCACCTCGCTCAATTTCCAGAAAAAGTGCTTCAACGCATTGGAAAGATAGTTATGTCAGAAAATTAATCTGAACCTATATAGAAAAAACATAGCGATACCCCCATTTGAGAAGTATCGCTTTATAAGCATTCGTATTGCCTATCTTTCAAACAAAAAGTATCCTCAAGCGGACATTTTCGCTAACTGAAAACATCATTCCTCCTCAAAAGATAGGTTTATCGGTTCATCGAGAACATCATAGGCTATTTCGAGATTGGTAGTAGGCACACTTTTATCCACTTCCTCAAATTTAAATTGATCGACCCAAACATGCCCCTTGCCCGAGAGCAGAACGCCAAAGGAAATAAGGGCGCTGTTTTCCGGGACATCAAGAACAATGGAGTATAAATTCCAATTCGTATCTTTTACAATCGGCCGGTCGCTCATGTTATCAAATTGAAGCACATCATTTAAAGCATTATCGACTCGCATCCATAAACCGCAAAAACCTTCCACATTTTTTGTTTTAACAAAAGCAGAGAGCTTTACTCGTTTCCCTAAAAATTTTTCCGCTTTGAACTGTTGCATCATTGTCGCGAATTCATCAGCTGATTGAACCGTTACGGATTTTAAATAGCCTGAGCATTTTCCTTGATGGACTTCTTTCGTATCAATTCCCATTTCATAATTGAATGGATGGCTTCCGCTCAAAAACCAGCCTTTTATTTGCTGCTGTTGTTTCATATTCTTCCCTCCATTTTTATTAATAATTGAACTCATAATCCGGCGGTATTGTCCCGGCGGCATATGATAAACTTTCTTAAAAGCTCTTGTAAAAGATTCTTGCGTTCCAAATCGAAAATAATAAGCGATGTTAATAATCGACTCATCCGTATAAAGCAGCATACTAGCAGCGCTAGCTAGTCTTCTAATCCGCACGTAATCACCAACTGTTATCCCGGTTTCCTTCTGAAAAATTCTAAGGAAATGGTATTTCGAGAAACCAGCATAGGAAGCAATGTTTTCTAATGTAAGAGATTCGTGTAAGTTATCCTCAATATAATTAATGGCTTTCTGTATTATTCGCTGATAATTCACCGTCCGCACCGCACCTCCTTTGCTTATAGGGTACTAAACATTAAAAAAGGAAGTCTTGACTTTTTTTGCTAAAAAAATCATCTCTTCCAAGACTTTAAATTTAATCTGTAAAAAAGTGCCCCCTTTTGAGCAGAAAAAAGAAAAAGACTTGGATTGTTTCAAGCCTAAATAATTAATGCATCAAGCCCTTCCTCTTTTCCATGAATCTTTTCTTAAAATGAGTTTTTTCCTAAGAATCGATTTTTTTCATAAGGCGCTTCGAATTTTATAATGCAATAATTTTGAATATTGAAGAGGCCGTTATCGCGACAAAAAACTCTTTCCGCTCAAACTAATCCACTTTTACAATTCCTACCATATAGCTTTTTGGTATGGTTGGATCGCGCTCAACGATAAAACTTTAAATATGTTTCTTCATGAGATTGATATGTCTACTAGAATCCGAAACACAGATGAAAAGCATTACCTTTATCGCAGCTTTCTTATTGTAATTATATTTGGCAATTTCCGTTGGCACACTGGCCACGAAGATGGACTGATTGCGCCACCTTTTGTGCAGAGAGGCAGCTGGCAGAAAAAACATTTGCCGTAAAGTGTGGTCTGTACGAAGTGTTCGACAGCCGTGGGGAGAAAACCATTCATAACGCTCTGTAAACACCTTCACGGAACAGGAAGGATCATCGCAACACCCATTTTCGAGAAACAAGCAGGAGTCGAACAGGCCGATCAGCGAAAGGGAGATCTTGAATCACACGTGATACCGACTATGCGGGCGGGAGGTGACACAACGGCAAGGAAGGGCAAGAAGAAGACTCCGGTTGCTTTTTACCGCTAAACGTAAACTATTCGATATTAAACACATCTAGTAACTCGATGGTGGAACTAAGAGGAGACCAAGAAAGGTTAGTCATCGTTACGAATCCCTTTATCTTTATTATCCTCTCTCTGTAGTTAATATAGAAAGTCACTTCCCAAATTAACGTAAGCACCTTTATTTTGGTCTTTTTCTGCCCTCTAAACATCAACTATTAAAATTTAAACAGAGCCTTATCTCTAAAAAAGAGGGTGTCCCAAAAGCAGAAAAATGGGACACCCTCGTTTAAAAAGCCCTGTATACAACTTTTTTGTCACTTAACACTTATGACAGGCTGGTACGTTAGAAGCCCCCAAATTACCCCCCGTAATAAAATCCTGTTTCCTTCAGTGTCAGTGGGTCGCCTTCCCGATGCACACCCGCGTTGATTACTTCGCCAACATAAATATAGTGATCGCCTTTTTCTACTTTTTCGACGACTTTGCACTCAAAGAAACTGAGCGCATCTTTAAAAATCGGGCATCCTGTTTCTTCGGTGTAGAATTCGTACCCTGCCAGCTTATTTCCTTCCGGTTCTAAAGATTTAAAGAAAGCAGTGACCATATCCTTTTGGCCCGTTTCTAAAATATTGACGCTAAATACGCCGCTTTTGGCAATTTGCTCTTGCGAACGGGTGCCTACTTTCACTGCAACCGCTACCAATGGAGGATTAAAAGACGTTTGTGTCAGCCAGTTTCCCGCAAAAGCATTGGCAGCGCCATTTTCATCTTTTGTGCCGACAATGTATAAACCGTATGTAATTCCGCGTAAAGCCGTTTTTTTCGCCTTGGCATCCATGTATGGAACTCCTCCTTCCGTAAAAATCGCGTTTTTCAGTTGTGTAAATGTTCTTATTTTCCATTTTATTCAAACTAATAATATATGTCCAGCTTTTTATTTTTAGGAGACAAGGGAAATTTCACAACTTAGAATACAGCGGCCGAACACAAGTTTTCAAGAAAACGACAGATGGCATAATCCTTTATTGGAAAAGAGAATGGAAGGATATTCCTTAAAAAAGAGGGTGTCCCAAAAGCAGAAAATGGGACACCCTCTTTAAAAGACCCAGTATACGACTTTTTTGTCACTTAACACCAAAAAACAGGAAAAGCTTGTAGCTTACATTTAAAGCCCACAATCAGGCGTTAGCAATTGTTAAATCATGGTTTAGTTAATACAAAAGGATGGCAACTACTCGTTGTCATCCCTTTGTATAAAATCCCATTTTATTAATAGTAAGCATTCCATCTATCAGTTGCACTATCGTCACCAACAAGTAACGATAAACTTCTCGATATAGAGCCTTGACCGCTAGGTAAGTTGATTGTTGCTGATAATCTGGCCTCTGCTTTTGCACTATCTGTTTCTCTAGCACGAATTATTCTCATAGATGGGTTAGTATAGTTGCCTCCAGCAACCCAAATATTCCAATTGCCAGCCCATTGTATTGAGTCATAATCAGGACCTACTATAGTGTAGTCTGCGTAAAAAGAGAATCCATAAGTAACAAGTTGATAGCTTACTTTTCTGTTTTTGCATGTTGTTGTATAAGTTACAGTCGTGCAACTTCCACCTGAAATACTTTGTGGTAAAATAGTGCCTTTTGATTTGCTACCTTTTGACACATTGGTTGTTACAGATGGATCTGTGTACTCAGTTTGTGCAGCAGAGCCATCAGGGAAGAAATATGTAATTTTAGTAGTATCTCCATTAACAACTTTAACTGTATTTACAGCGTCTTCAGGACTTAACACATCTGCATCCAATACTTCACCATTTTTCAATTTAGCGATTAATTCTTCTGCTTTCTCAGGTGCAACCCCCATTTCAATTTGTCTTTGCTTAATAAGATCATAGTCCTCCTGGGTGTACCCTAAGACTTCGTGTTGTTCTGTGTTGTTAGTTTGAACTGCTTCCGCCTTGGTGATGGTGGCGCTCGAAAATGCTAGCCCAAATACAACAGCTAATGGTAACAATTTGCAGTTTGGTTAATTTTCTCATTTTTCCTCTCCCCTCTATTTTTTAATTTCAATTTCAACCGTATTATACAATATTTTTATTAAATGTAAATATATTCAATATTAATAATTTTTTTCTTTTTTTGATTTACTAAATAGAAATCTGAATACTAGGAAAACGAATGCGATAGAGACTAAAATAATAAGAATTGAAGAGGATTGAAAGACAAAATCACCAATTTTCATTTTTATCACTCCCATTTCTTGATTTAATTAACAATATATAAAAATTATAAAACATTAAATTTAAATTAGTCATTAATTTTCTGACAATTTAGGGACTTACATGACAACTAAAGTTGGTAGAGATTTTTATTTTATATTCCAGTCATTATGAAAACAATGCTTGAATGCCTCGTTCTTCAAGATCAATATTTATAGAAAATTTTTGGAGATTTAAGAAACTTTAGTACTGCTTACGGTTTTGATACTTCTTTTATCTTAATGGTCGGATTGTCAAAATAGCTTTTTAAGATTTGGACTCATCGGATTATGTGGTGAAAACATATTGATAATTGTATTGGGACAAAAAGTTTATCCCACCAATGAGGGATTCGTTGAATAAGTAGTATGATATTTATAACGGTAACAGAAGACTGGGGGAATGTTATGTTAGGGATAAAAGTAGAAAAATTAAATGATAACTTATGATAGTTGGCTGTTATCGAAAATAGAAATACCCGTTCTGATATTGTAGAAGTAACACTTGACGATATTTATGGTGGGGAGGAGAAAACAGCTATCAAAATTGGTACACCATATGGTGAAACAGATAGAGTTGTTATTCAAACACATTCTAACACCTATATTTTATTTACGACTGATGCCGTCTCCATTAAAATAAAATCTGTTCGTTTATAAACGATGAACTCAAACAGAAATGAAACTCCATTTCATGCAAGTGTAAAAACAAACTTTTGTTTTAAAATAAAGCGACAAAATAACTTTCCACTACAAAATCCGAATACCCATAATTTATAATGTTCTAACATAAATTTTTTGAATTAATCAGTAGCATCTATCCTATTTTTACCAAGGAAGGGGGAATGTCATGGTGGGGGATTTCAACAAAATAGGGATTGGATTTAATTTGAAACATATTCGAGAGAAAAATGAAGAACTTTGGAATAGATACAAGGATAGATTAATCGAAGGTTATCCGGCAATTCGAGAATTGGATCACGTTTATATGAATGAGCTAATAGAGCATATTGATGGAAGGGTTTTATTGGAGTTCTTACGAGAGTGTATGCTAAAAGAATTAGGTGAAGGGATAGATTCATTCAATAATTTTAAGAATTTGGAAGAAAAATGTGAAGGTTAATTTTGACTCTTTTTGCAAATGGGTTAATAAACGGCTGTGTAAATAAATCAAATCTTTAAAAAAGAGGGTGTCCCAAAAGCAGAAAATGGGACACCCTCTTTAAAAGACCCAGTATACGACTTTTTTGTCACTTAACAAATACGAGACGCGTATTTTTATCTTTTATTCGACCGTCACACTCTTCGCCAAGTTGCGTGGTTTATCGACGTCGCAGCCGCGGTGCAATGCCGCGTAGTAGGCGATGAGCTGCAACGGCACGACGGAAACGAGCGGTGTTAGCATCGGATGAACCGCCGGAATGACATAGCGGTCTTCGTCTGTTTCCAAGCCTCTCATTGAAATAATGCATGGATTCGCGCCGCGGGCGACAACTTCTTTGACGTTGCCGCGGATGCTTAAGTTGACGTGCTCTTGCGTCGACAAGGCAACGACCGGAGTGCCGTCTTCGATCAGGGCGATCGTTCCGTGCTTCAATTCTCCGCCGGCGAATCCTTCCGCTTGAATGTAAGAAATCTCTTTTAATTTCAATGCCCCTTCAAGGCATACATAATAGTCAACGGCGCGGCCGATGAAGAAGCAGTTGCGCGTCGTTGATAAATATTCGCGGGCGATTTTTTCCATTTCCTCTTTCGCGTCGCACAACATTTCCATTACATTGGCGATAATGCCAAGCTCTTTTTTCAAGTCGAAGTCCAACGCAATGCCTTTCGCTTTCGCAGCAGCTGTCGCTAAAATCGCAAGTACAGCGATTTGCGCTGTATATGCCTTCGTGGAGGCGACGGCGATTTCCGGGCCGGCATGCAGCAATAGCGTATAATCCGCTTCACGGGAAAGGGTTGAGCCCGGCACGTTTGTTATCGTAATCGCTTTATGGCCGAGTTTCTTTGTTTGAACAAGCACCGCACGGCTGTCCGCTGTTTCCCCGCTTTGAGAAATGTAAATGAACAGCGGTTTTTCAGACAACAGCGGCATATTGTACGAAAACTCGCTGGCAACATGCACTTCGACAGGGATTTTCGCCCATTTCTCGATCAGCTGTTTTCCGACTAATCCCGCATGATAACTTGTACCACAAGCGATAATATATAAACGATCCGCATTGACCACTTCCGCGACTACTTCCGGTGCAATCGTAAGCTGGCCGTTTTCATCTTGATATTTTTGAATGATGCGGCGCATGACAAACGGCTGCTCATCGATTTCTTTCAACATGTAATGCGGATATGTCCCTTTTTCAATGTCACTCGCATCCAACTCCGCTGTAAATGGAGCACGTTCAATGATATCGCCGTTCAAATTTTTAATCGTCATGCTTTCTCTCGTCACTACGACCATTTCTTTATCCATCAATTCGACAAATTGGTTTGTCACTTGCAGCATCGCCATCGCGTCGCTCGCAACGACATTAAAGCCATTGCCAATTCCGACAAGCAGCGGGCTTTTATTTTTCGCGACATAAATAACTTCTTGATTTTCCGCATCAATCATCGCAATCGCATAAGAACCTTTCAGCAAGGTTAACGTTTTGCGGAACGCTTCTTCCACAGAAAGGCCGTCATTCACAAACTTTTCAACAAGCTGCACGATAATTTCCGTATCCGTGTCACTTTTCAGCGCCACATCTTGTAAATACTCCTGTTGCAAAATCGCATAGTTCTCAATAACCCCGTTATGCACGAGCGTGAAGCGACCAGAAGCGCTTTGGTGCGGGTGCGCATTGATGCGGCTCGGAGCGCCGTGTGTCGCCCAGCGCGTATGGCCGATTCCAAGAGTGGCGCTGGTGTTTGGATCAACAACAGCCCGCAAATCGGCAATCCGTCCTTTTTCTTTAAAAAGATGAATTCCTTCCTCGTTCAACATCGCGATGCCTGCGGAGTCATACCCGCGATACTCCAATTTTTCTAATCCGCGCAATAAAATTTCCTTAACATCATGTTGACCGATGTAACCGACAATTCCGCACATAATCGTATTCCTCCCTTATGATTTGGGGAGGCTGCCGCACAAAAGATCCTTCACTATTCTTTTTTCAAGGAACGACGCCAGGGGTCTAGTCCTTTTGCGCAGACAGACTCCCCCCGTTTCCGTGCTTTTGCGATTATGTCCTTCCCTTTGTCCAAAGGGTCACCCCTTTGTTTTAAGAAAGGACTTGCGGCTGTAATCGCAACAACCGGGAGGCATCCGCCGAAACCTCGATAAACCTCCTCCTCGTCAACTAAGCGTTCTTCCGTCCACGCTTAGTCCAGGCGCTTTGAAAATAAATGACAGAATAAAATCCTCTACCCACCTTTCTTTGTTAAAATAATAACAAAATAATATTACAGTACGTTTTTTAAAACGTCAACTGTCATATTATTTCATAAAATAGCCTATGCATAAATAGAATAGAATGTTCCATTTATGCATAGGCTGGTGATAGGATTTCATTTTATTTTACTCTGTTCCCATTTCCTCGCGAATGACAGAGGCAATCCGTTCAACATAGTTCCGGCATGTTTCTTCCGTCGGTGCTTCCACCATCACGCGCACAAGCGGTTCCGTTCCGGACGGACGGACAAGAACGCGGCCGTTTTCGCTCATTTCTTTTTCCACTTCTTGAATTACGGCTTTTACTTTTTCGTTTTCCATCACTTTATGTTTATCGGCCACTTTCACATTCACAAGCAGCTGCGGATATTTTTTCACTTCACTTGCAAGCTCAGAAAGCGGCTTTTCTTTGATTTTCATAATATTAACAAGCTGCAGCGCCGTCAGCAGCCCATCTCCTGTCGTATTGTAATCAAGGAAAATAATATGCCCCGATTGTTCTCCGCCTAAGTTATATCCATTTTTCCTCATTTCCTCCACGACGTAACGGTCGCCGACAGCCGTTTGCACACTTTGGATCCCTTGCGCTTCAAGGGCTTTGTAAAATCCGAGATTGCTCATCACGGTGGAAACGACCGTTTGCTGTTTAAGACGGCCAATTTCTTTTAAATATTTCGCACAAATGTACATAATTTGATCGCCATCCACAATATTTCCGTATTCATCTACCGCAATCAGGCGGTCCCCGTCGCCATCAAAGGCGAGCCCGACGTCTGCGCCTTTTTCTTTAACAAATGCCGCTAACGCTTCCGGATGGGTCGAGCCAACGCCTTCGTTAATGTTAATGCCATTCGGCGATGCGCCCATTGTCACAACATCCGCTTCTAAATCAGCGAATAAATGGGTGGCAAGGGACGAAGTGGCCCCATGTGCACAATCAAGCGCAATTTTGATTCCCGAAAAATCTTCGTCAATCGTCTGTTTTAAGTACTGCAAATACTTTTGGCCGCCTTCAAAATAATCATTCACTTGCCCCAACGCTTCTCCGATCGGCCTTGGCAGCATATCTTCCGGGCTATCAATCAGCGCTTCAATTTCTTGTTCTTGTTCATCAGAAAGTTTAAAACCGTCTGGGCCAAAAAACTTAATTCCATTGTCTTGAACAGGGTTATGTGATGCGGAAATCATAATTCCCGCTTGCGCTCCCAATGCTTTTGTCAAATAAGCAACGCCTGGGGTGGAAATCACGCCAAGGCGCATTACTTCCGCCCCAATCGAAAGCAATCCGGCGACAAGCGCCCCTTCAAGCATATGTCCAGAAATACGTGTATCACGGCCAATCAATACTTTTGGCCGTTTTTCGCTTTTGGTCAATACATAGCCTCCGCAGCGGCCAATTTTAAATGCCAGTTCCGGTGTCAACTCGCGATTCGCGACTCCGCGAACGCCGTCAGTACCAAAATATTTACCCATTATGTCAATCTCTCCTTACGTAAATGAAATTATCGTTCATTAATTTTAATTTTTACATTTTTTTTCGGCAATTCCCATTTGATATTTTGCGGACCATTTAATTCCGCTTTCACTTCATGTTCACCAACGCCTAAATCACTGACATCCACATACAACGTAACATCGTCCGTTTGGATGCTATCCAATACGTCTGGCGCTCCATATAGTTGAACATCCATCTCTCCTTCTTGCGGATCGATAAAATCAACCGTATATTGATCCCCTAATCCTACTACATGAATTGGCACATCCTTTAATGTTTTTGTTTTTTCTTCTTGCACGTCAACCACTATTTTTACTTTGGAAGGATCAACGCTTTTTATTCCTTTCGGCAATGGCACATTCATTTCCAACGTTGTATCTTTTGTAATTTCGTCTAAATGAATCGTAATACCATCAATAAATTCAATGGAATCGATTGTTTCTTTTTCGCCAAAAATCGTCACTTGATTTGGGATGGTTTCGATTTTGACAATGCTTAATCCTTTCCGCAGCGATCCTGTCCGATTAATTTTCAGCGGAACCGTTTTGCTTGGGCTTTTTATCGGAACAGTTACTTCCACTACGGAAGGCTGCACGTCTAAATTCAGCACATTTCCGCGGCTGTCATAAACGGTTACCCGCGATTCTTGTGTCACGGTATCTGTCGCGCCATCTAAATCAATTCTCGCTCTTACCGATGATATGCTATCAATTAACTGTTTGGCACCAGTGATGGTGACAGAGTTTGGTTTGACAAGCGGCTGTTCGATCGTATAGCCTTCCGGCACTTTAGTTTTATTGATCAAATCAACCCCGACAGAGAAGTTTTTAGAAACTTTTTCTTGAATGGTTACTCGTATTGTTGAAGGATGAATTTTAACCTTAAGTTTATCAGAGATATCTTTATATTTTATTGGAACGGTATACGTTCCTAGCGGTAAATCTGTTAAATCGATATATACTTCAAAGTCGCGCTGCAAAGCAGTCGGCTTTACGATGCTTGCAGGTCCTTGCAAAGTGAGATTTACATATTTTGGAATACCGGAAACAATTAAATTTTCTTCATCATAATAAACGACAACAGGAACATTCGTCAGCGTTTCCGTATCTTCCTGCCCCACCGTATTGCGGGTAATCACTCCCGATTTTGTTTCTTTTTCGATATTCGCTGACATATAAAGCATAATCGCTAACAGCAAAGAAAAGATTTTAATAAACCAATGGTTGTTCATTAACTTATCCATCATGTCTCTTCCCCCTCCATTGCCAACGGGATGAGGAGGTCGCCTTCGTGGCTGGCACTAACTCTTTTGTCAGCAACTCCCGAAACTGTTCCGGAGTCAAATCTCGGTGCAGCTCCCCGTTTTTTGTGATCGATACCGCACCGGTCTCTTCTGATACGACGACCGTGATACTATCTGTCACTTCACTGATCCCTAATGCCGCGCGATGCCGCGTTCCAAGCTCTTTTGAAATAAACGGGCTTTCGGAAAGCGGCAAATAGCAGGCAGCCGCTGCAACATGGTTTTTCTGAATAATGACAGCCCCGTCGTGCAACGGAGTGTTAGGGATAAAAATATTAATTAACAGTTCAGAAGAAACACGGGCATTCAAAATAATGCCTGTTTCAATATAATCTCCCATTCCCGTTTCCCGTTCAATGGAAATTAACGCACCAATCCGCCGTTTTGCCATATATTCTGTCGCTTTAATAATTGCCTCAACCATTTTCGTCTGCTCTTCGTCATCATTTGCGCTGCTCCGCGAAAACAGCCTGCCCCGCCCTAGCTGCTCAAGCGCGCGCCGCAATTCCGGCTGGAAGATAATAATAAGCGCGAGAAACCCCCATGTGATTGCCCGGTCCATTAACCATTGCAATGTGCTGAGGCCGAGAAAGTTGCTCACGATATGGACGAGCATAATCAGAATAATCCCTTTTAAAAGCTGGACTGCTTTTGTCCCGCGGATCATCATAATGGATTTATATATGACGTACCAAACGACAAGAATGTCAACGATCTTGCCTAAATAGTTTAAAATCGGGAGCTCTCCGAAAGGCATTTTCACACTTCCTTTATCATCTAATTCCAACATATTGTATTTAAACAGCTCTTTTATTATAACATATCATATAAAAAAGCCATCGAAAAAGATGGCCTTCTATTCGAACACTTCCATAACATCCTTTACTCGCTCTTTAATATTATACCAAATCCATTCAAACACTTGATTAATTTCTTCCAATTCTCCTGTTACTTGTCCCGCAGAAGCTAAATATTTTTCACCATGAATAACGGTAACATTGCCTTCGACTTTCCCTTCGATCTTTATAGAACCGTTGCGAACGACGATGTCTCCTTTAACAACTTCACCTTTCGGAACGATCACAGTATGGCCGCGAATGATGACATTTTCATGTGCCGAAACTGAAAACTGTCTTTGTTCGTTCCATGTAGTAAACAGGCTGCCGATTGTCAAAATAACAAACAGCGAGGCGGCGGTAATGAACGGATGGTTTTGTAGCCACCTTCTCATACGAATCATCTTCTTCTCTTTCGGCAGCTTTGCCATCACACGCGCCGTAAAGTCAGCAGGAGGGATGAGATGGGACGCATGCTGGATAAACGCCACTGTCTTCTTTAATCCGTTAAAATGGTCAGCGCATGCCGAACATTGCTGCAAATGCTCCCTTAATATTTTTGCATCATTCGGCTCAATGTCACCATCTAAGTAGTCATGCATCAGGTTTACAATGTTATGAGGACATTTCATGTTCTTCACCCCTCTCATAAATGGCCCAAATGCTTTCGCAACGCTTCCCTGCCGCGATGAATTCTTGTTTTGACGGTGCCGAGCGGCAAATCCAAAATTTCGCTAATCTCCTGCAACGATAAATCTTCTATATACCTTAATACAATAACGCTGCGATACTTTTCAGGAAGCTTTTCAATCGCTTTTTGCACGGTTTCCTGCAGTTCCAAGCTTTCTAATGTTTCTTCCGGAGAAGCTTCGCTAGAGGAAAGCTGCGAATACATCGTAAGTCCGTCTGTGCCGCTTATCTCTTCGTCTAAATAGGCATCGGGTTTTTTCTTGCGAATTTTATCAATCGCTAAATTGGTGGCAATTCGGTACAGCCATGAAGAAAACTTCATGTTTGGATTATACGTATGAATATTAACATAAGCGCGAATAAACGCCTCTTGAGCAGTATCTTCCGCCTCGTGGCGGTTTCCGAGCATCCGGTAACATAAACGGTATATTTTGTCTTTGTAAAGGTCTACAATATCGGCGTAAGCATTTTGATCCCCTTTTTTGATCGCTTTGATGCGCTTTTTCACGAATATCTCCATATAATACGATACCTCCGCACACTGCGGCTACAGTGTATTACGTTCATGCAAAAAAAAAGTTTCAGACAAACATGTACAATTATTTTACCATATCTGCTTCATCTTTCACTAAACAAAAATAAAACAGCAGATTCTATAAAATCTGCCGTTTTCTGCTTCTACACTAATTTTTCTCCAAAAAGGGACCCCATCAATCCCACCGCGACGGAAGCAGTCTTATTCCGTTCATCTAAAATCGGATTCACTTCTACAAATTCTGCTGATGTAATTAGTTGCGCTTCTGCAAGCATTTCCATTGCCAAATGGCTTTCGCGATAAGTAAGGCCCCCGATAACCGGCGTGCCCACTCCCGGAGCATCGTGCGGATCAAGCCCATCTAAATCAAGAGATAAATGCACGCCGTCTGTCCGTCCTTGCAAATAAGCAATCGTTTCCTCCATCACAGCCGCCATTCCGAGGCGATCTACTTCATGCATCGTATATACCTTAATCCCCTTTTCACGGATTAATTGTTTTTCCCCTTCATCAAGAGAACGGACACCAATAAGAACAACATTTTCCGGTTTTACTTTTGGACTGTATCCGCCGATCTTCGTCAAATATGGATGCCCCAAACCAAGGCACACAGCGAGCGACATCCCATGAATATTCCCTGACGGAGAAGTTTCCGCTGTATTTAAATCGCCATGGGCATCATACCAAATAACTCCCAAATTTTGATAATGCTTTGCGACACCAGCTAATGTCCCGATGGCAATGCTATGGTCGCCGCCAAGCACAAGAGGAAAGCGACCTCTTTGGACTACATCGTCCACCATCTCCGCCAATTTTTCATTTGTTTTTGCAACCGCTTTCAAATTGCGCAAATTAAGCCGTAACCCTTCATCATCAGACCATTCCATTTTTCCAATTGAAACATCGCCCAAATCTTCAATCTCATAATGAAGGCGTTCCAGCCTCTCGATGATTCCTGCATAACGCATGGCGCTCGGCCCCATATCCACACCGCGGCGTGTCTGCCCTAAATCCATTGGCACTCCAATGATCGATACTTTCTTCACACTGTTTCCCCTTTCCATCGTACTGCTCCACTATTGTAATTATTGTAGACGAAAACATCCGACTGACTCAACTTAACAATTTTTTGAATATTTATTCTACAAAAGTCCGAAATCATCACAAAAAAACATCCCATTTCGGAAAAAACGAAATGGGATGTTACGCGAATGGAGCCTATCGGGATCGAACCGATGACCTCCTGCGTGCAAAGCAGGCGCTCTCCCAGCTGAGCTAAGGCCCCGTATTTATTTGTATAAAAGAGCGGAAGACGGGACTTGAACCCGCGACCCCCACCTTGGCAAGGTGGTGTTCTACCACTGAACTACTTCCGCATATCGATGAGCCATGGAGGATTCGAACCTCCGACCCTCTGATTAAAAGTCAGATGCTCTACCTACTGAGCTAATGGCTCATATAGTTAAATGAAAACACTATTTACTTTCGTTGTCCTTCCTCTTCTAGCTGATTCCAATGATGTTCGCAACTTATTCAATGAAGCTAAGGCTTGGCACATCTCTATCCAAGCTAATTAATATGTGGCTGGGCTAGCTGGATTCGAACCAGCGCATCACGGAGTCAAAGTCCGTTGCCTTACCGCTTGGCTATAGCCCAACATCCAGAAGTACCAACCACAAATATTATCACACATAACATAGAAATTTATACTTTTGAAACGCGAAAATGGAGGGGGACGGATTCGAACCGCCGAACCCAAAGGGAGCGGATTTACAGTCCGCCGCGTTTGGCCACTTCGCTACCCCTCCGCATTGCAATGCCGGCTGCAGGACTTGAACCCGCAACCTACTGATTACAAGTCAGTTGCTCTACCAATTGAGCTAAGCCGGCATAAAAAAATCAGCAAATCACAGTAAGCTGGCATGAAAGGTAATGGAGCGCGCTTTGACTCTCCATTTACCTCTCGCTTCTAACTGATATTAGCGTGTCGGGGGCAACTGACAACTGCTTATAATCCAATAACATTATATGGTGGAGGATGACGGGATCGAACCGCCGACCCCTTGCTTGTAAGGCAAGTGCTCTCCCAGCTGAGCTAATCCTCCACAAAAAGAAAGTGACCCGTACGGGATTCGAACCCGTGTTACCGCCGTGAAAGGGCGGTGTCTTAACCACTTGACCAACGGGCCAAAAAACAGCAGGATTGCTAAAGCTTCCAACCGGACTTGAACCGGTGACCTCTTCCTTACCATGGAAGTGCTCTACCAACTGAGCTATGGAAGCATGGCTCCGCAGGCAGGATTCGAACCTGCGACCAATCGGTTAACAGCCGATTGCTCTACCACTGAGCTACTGCGGAATAACAAGTTATTGGTTTATACTCCATTTTTGTTGCCTCTTCCTCTTCTAGCTAATTCAAAGAGGTCAAATGCGTCGAGGCAACTCGTAGCTTATTCAATGGAGCTTAGGCTTGTTGCTCCCCACTGAGCTACTGCGGAATATTTGATAACTTGCCTAGCGACGACCTACTCTCGCAGGGGCGCTGGCCCCAACTACCATCGGCGCTGGAGAGCTTAACTTCCGTGTTCGGAATGGGAACGGGTGTTTCCTCTCCGCTATTGTCACTAGGCAAGTATTTCTACCACAGACAGATATTATTATATTTCAATCATATCTTTTGTCAAGAGGAATTTTTCATTCCCTCAAAACTAGATAACCGTCCGTCTGGAAGAAACCGTTTGGCCAGGCGGCATTCTCCGTTGTTCGTGGTTAAGCCCTCGATCGATTAGTATCCGTCAGCTCCACGTGTCGCCACGCTTCCACCTCGGACCTATCGACCTCGTCATCTTCGAGGGATCTTACTCGCTTGACGCGATGGGAAATCTCATCTTGAGGGGGGCTTCACGCTTAGATGCTTTCAGCGCTTATCCCTTCCGCACATAGCTACCCAGCGGTGCCCCTGGCGGGACAACTGGTACACCAGCGGTGCGTCCATCCCGGTCCTCTCGTACTAAGGACAGCTCCTCTCAAATTTCCTGCGCCCGCGACGGATAGGGACCGAACTGTCTCACGACGTTCTGAACCCAGCTCGCGTACCGCTTTAATGGGCGAACAGCCCAACCCTTGGGACCGACTACAGCCCCAGGATGCGATGAGCCGACATCGAGGTGCCAAACCTCCCCGTCGATGTGGACTCTTGGGGGAGATCAGCCTGTTATCCCCGGGGTAGCTTTTATCCGTTGAGCGATGGCCCTTCCATGCGGAACCACCGGATCACTAAGCCCGACTTTCGTCCCTGCTCGACCTGTCTGTCTCGCAGTCAAGCTCCCTTCTGCCTTTGCACTCTCCGAATGATTTCCAACCATTCTGAGGGAACCTTTGGGCGCCTCCGTTACCTTTTGGGAGGCGACCGCCCCAGTCAAACTGCCCACCTGACACTGTCTCCCACCCCGCTAAGGGGTGCGGGTTAGAATTTCAATACCGCCAGGGTGGTATCCCACCGCCGCCTCCACCGAAGCTGGCGCTCCGGCTTCCCAGGCTCCCACCTATCCTGTACAAGCGATACCAAAATTCCATATCAGGCTGCAGTAAAGCTCCACGGGGTCTTTCCGTCCTGTCGCGGGTAACCTGCATCTTCACAGGTAGTATGATTTCACCGGGTCTCTCGTTGAGACAGTGCCCAAGTCGTTACACCTTTCGTGCGGGTCGGAACTTACCCGACAAGGAATTTCGCTACCTTAGGACCGTTATAGTTACGGCCGCCGTTTACTGGGGCTTCGGTTCGCACCTTCGCTTCCGCTAAGCGCTCCCCTTAACCTTCCAGCACCGGGCAGGTGTCAGCCCCTATACTTCGCCTTTCGGCTTCGCAGAGACCTGTGTTTTTGATAAACAGTCGCTTGGGCCTTTTCACTGCGGCTCCCTCAGGCTTTGGACCCAAGAGAGCACCCCTTCTCCCGAAGTTACGGGGTCATTTTGCCGAGTTCCTTAACGAGAGTTCTCCCGCGCACCTTAGGATTCTCTCCTCGCCTACCTGTGTCGGTTTGCGGTACGGGCACCTCTCACCTCGCTAGAGGCTTTTCTTGGCAGTGTAGGATCGGGGACTTCGGGACCAACGGTCCCTCGCCATCACGGCTCCGCCTTATTGCCAGACGGATTTGCCTATCTGGCGGCCTAACCGCTTGGACAGGCTATTCCAGCAGCCTGCTCGCCCTACCTTCCTGCGTCCCCCCATTGCTCAAACGGTGAGGAGGTGGTACAGGAATCTCTACCTGTTGCCCATCACCTACGCCTTTCGGCCTCGGCTTAGGTCCCGACTAACCCTGAGCGGACGAACCTTCCTCAGGAACCCTTAGGCTTTCGGTGCAGAGGATTCTCACCTCTGTTTTCGCTACTCACACCGGCATTCTCACTTCTAAGCGCTCCACGAGTCCTTCCGGTCTCGCTTCAGCGCACTTAGAACGCTCCCCTACCGATGACCGTTGGTCATCCCACAGCTTCGGTGGTACGTTTAGCCCCGGTACATTTTCGGCGCAGAGTCACTCGACCAGTGAGCTATTACGCACTCTTTAAATGATGGCTGCTTCTAAGCCAACATCCTGGTTGTCTGGGCAACTCCACATCCTTTTCCACTTAACGTACACTTTGGGACCTTAGCTGGTGGTCTGGGCTGTTTCCCTCTCGACTACGGATCTTATCACTCGCAGTCTGACTCCCAAGGATAAGTCATTGGCATTCGGAGTTTGACTGAGTTCGGTAACCCGATGAGGGCCCCTAGCTCAATCAGTGCTCTACCTCCAAGACTCTTCCCTTGAGGCTAGCCCTAAAGCTATTTCGGGGAGAACCAGCTATCTCCAGGTTCGATTGGCATTTCACCCCTACCCACACCTCATCCCCGCACTTTTCAACGTGCGTGGGTTCGGGCCTCCAGTAGGTGTTACCCTACCTTCACCCTGGACATGGGTAGATCACCTGGTTTCGGGTCTACGACGACGTACTGTACGCCCTATTCAGACTCGCTTTCGCTGCGGCTCCGTCTTTTCGACTTAACCTTGCACGTCATCGTAACTCGCCGGTTCATTCTACAAAAGGCACGCCATCACCCATCAACGGGCTCTGACTACTTGTAGGCACACGGTTTCAGGTTCTCTTTCACTCCCCTTCCGGGGTGCTTTTCACCTTTCCCTCACGGTACTGGTTCACTATCGGTCACTAGGGAGTATTTAGCCTTGGGAGATGGTCCTCCCTGCTTCCGACGGGATTCCCCGTGTCCCGCCGTACTCAGGAGCCACTCGGGAGGGAACGAAGTTTCGACTACAGGGCTGTCACCTTCTCTGGCGGGCCTTTCCAGACCGCT